>JBJYWW010000120.1:1586-13722 GCA_046259645.1 Anaerolineae bacterium | reverse complement strand
CCCGGGCTACACCGGCGCCGGGCTCTACGACTCGTACACGCATCACGAGGACGAGGGGCACATATCGAAGTCGATCAAGCAGGTCTACGCCAGCTTGTGGAACTTCCGAGCATTTGACGAGCGCGAGTTCTACCGCATCGACCACCTCCAGACGGCGATGGGCGTGCTGGTCCACCTGAGCTTCGAGGACGAGCTGGCGAACGGCGTGGGCGTGACGCTCGATCCGTTCTACGGCTCAGAGGGCACCTTCTACCTGAACACGCAGGTCGGCGAGGACTTGGTCACAAACCCGGATGCGCTGTCCATCGCCGAGGAGATCCTGCTCGGCGCGCAGGAGGGCGGCGGCTACACGATCGTGCGCCCGTCCAACCAGGTGGCAGCCGGCGAGCAAGTGCTGTCCGAGGCGCACCTCGACGAGATGCGGACCTATCTCAACGTGATCGACGAGCAGTTCAGGCGGCTGTACGGGGTCGGTGCCGGGGGCGCCGACGGATCGGACGACGGCTTCGCCATGGAGATCGAGTACAAGATCACCGGCGACGACGTGCTGGCCATCAAGCAGGCGCGGCCGTGGGTGGCGTACGATGCGGGCGGCGATGTAGTGCCGACGAGCACTCCTCCGCCGGGAGCGTCCGAGACACCGACGCGCACACCGACGCCAACCACGACGTTGACGCCGGCTGATACGGGAACACCGACCGTGGCGACACCGACTCCGACCGCCGAAGCTACCGTCCCGACGGGCGGTGGAGTGCTCCATCTTCCGAGAGTGGACAACAGCTAGATTCGGGCTGGCCGCATAGCCGCGGTACGTGTCCGGACGTCCCGGGCAGCCGTGCCCGATCGCGTCGGCGCGGCCGAATGCGTGGGATCCGCGTGACGGGGGCTCGTAGCCACCAGCGGCTGCTGCTATCCTGCGCTCGTGGTGCCCTGTCCCTCGGAGGCAGCGATGAGGTTGCCGATGTCCATCCGCCGGCTGTGCGGGGTCGCGCTGCTGGCGTTGATGGCGAGTCGGCTGACGCCAGCGGACGTCGCATCCGCGCAGTCGAAGCAAGGCGGAGAAGCAGAGACAGCGCAGGCACCGGTGGTCGTGTACTTCTACTACGGCGCCGAGTGCCAGCACTGTGCTGACGAGCGGCCGATCCTAGCCGGCTTGCAGAGCAAGTACCCGGACCTCGTCGTCGAGGAGTTCGAGACCTGGCACGACTCGGAGGGCCGCGCGCAGCTGAAGCAGCACGCCGAGGAGCTCGGATTCACGCCGTCTGGCACCCCGGTTACCATCCTCTACGACAACTACTGGGTCGGTTTCGACAGAACGACTGCGCGGCAGATCACCGACGCAGTCGATGCCGTGATGAGCGGCCAGGAGTTCAGCCGGGCCGACGAGGCGATCGTCGAGGTGCCGCTGATCGGGGAGGTCGACGTGGCCAGCTCGTCGCTGGTGGTCAGCGCGCTGGTGATCGGCTTCATCGACGGTGTGAACCCGTGCTCGCTGTGGGTCCTGTCCGTGCTGCTCGCCATCGTGCTCCACAGCGGCTCGCGGGGACGCGTCCTGCTGGTGGGCACCACGTTCCTCACCGTCACGGCCGGGATGTACGCTCTCTACATGACAGGCATGTACAGCGCGCTCGACTACGTCGGTGAGATGAAGTGGATCCGCGTGGGCGTGGCGGTGCTGGCGCTGGTCTTCGGCCTGATCCACCTCAAGGACTTCTTCTGGTTCAAGCAGGGCCCATCGCTGTCGATCGACGACGCCAAGAAGCCAGGGCTGTACAAGCGCATGCGGGAGCTTGGCGACCTCGATCGGTCGCTCACCGCCGTCCTCGGCGGCACGGTGGCGCTGGCGGTCGGCGTCTCGCTGCTGGAGACGCCGTGTACCGCCGGGCTGCCGCTGCTGTGGACGAACCTGCTGGCCAGCCAGGGCGTGAGCCTCGGCACGGCCGTCGCGCTGTTCGGCGTGTACATGTTCGTGTTCCTGCTCGACGAGCTCGCGATCTTCGGCGTGGCCGTGGCGACGCTGCGCGTCGGCAAGGTGCAAGAGCAGCACGGGCGCCTGCTGAAGCTGGTGTCGGGCGCCGTGATGGTGACGCTGGCTGCGTCGATGGTGCTCTTGCCGTCCGCGCTCGAGTCGGTCACCGGCACCGTCCAGGTGTTCGGCTTCGCGCTGGTCGTAACGGCCCTGATTTGGGCGGCGACCTGGCTCGTGTCGTCGATCCGCAGCCGCGAGGCGTAGTCGCGGGCGGCGGGAGGCACCGGCAGCGCGCGTCGGCCGCTGGCCCCGGCAGAGCGCGACGGCTGGGCTACTTCCGAACGGTCGGAAGGTGCACGCGGCGCGGCGGCACGTACCGCTCTATCACCCCCTCGCGGCCGACGGCCCAGCCGTCGACCGCCTGGCGCTCGTGCTGCGGGCTCGCCCCGCCAGCGCGCACGCCACCGTCGGCGCTGTCGCCTTCGCTCACCATTGCCACACCGTACAGGCTCCACTGGCTGTCGCAAGGGACGGCCTCGTACGAGTTGTGGACGAGACGGTACGCGCCCCCGTTGGCGCCTACCGCCCAGGCCTCCGTCACCGAGAGCGCGTGAACCGCGCTGAGCGAGCCGTCGGTGATGGTGGCGACCTGCCACATCGAAGGCGGCACCAGGCGCCACTTCAAGACCTCGCCGTCCTCCGCCACGGCCCAGGCGGATTGATCAGGCGCAGCATCGACGTCCGCTATGCGATCGACGTACTGCAGTAGCGGGTGCTCCGACCAGATGTCTCCGGTGAGCTCGAGCACCGCGCTGTGGACTCCCACCGCCCAGCCGGTCGTCGGCGACATCAAGCTGACGCCCTCGAGTCGTCGCTCCGCGACACGCAGCTCGTCGCGCCATTCGTCGCCGTGGAGCCGGAGCATCACGCCGCTCGCGCCCACTGCCCAGCCGTCATCGCGACCGGCGAGGCTCAGGTCCGTCAAGCTATCGGTGACGACGCGGGGGACCGTCCGCCACGCCTCCCCGTCCCACCGCACGGTGGTGCCGGCGGCGCCGACCGCCCACGCGAGCTGCTGGTCGACGACATCGACGGCCGCCAGATGCGCCTCGCTGGCGCTCGCCACAGGGAGCCAGTACCGGCCGTCCCACCGCTTGATGACCCCTTCCTCGCCGACCGCCCACCCCGAATCGGCCGAGGACAAGACGACGTCGTACAGCCCACGGCGGTCATCCCGCGGCGTCCACCAATACTGCCCGTCCCAGTGGTAGGCGCGGTGACCGCTGCCGGCCGCGATCCCGCTCTGCTCCGAGGTCATCGCCACGGCACGGAAGTCCACGATCGACTGGTCGGCCAGCCACGGCATCATTTGCCACTCCCAGGCGTCGCCGTCCCATCGGTGTATCGTGTTCTCCCCGACGGCCCAGGCCGAATCGGGCGCCAGCACCGAGACGGCGGCCAGGTCGATCGCCACCGGTAGGTCGATCCTCTCTGCCGCGCCCGACGCGAGCCGAAAGGCGACGCCGCTCTCACCGACGATGAACGCGGTGACGTCGGACGTGCTTGCTCCGTCCGCGGGGACCGTCTGCGCGCCTGGGTCCGCAGGAGGAGCAGGCACGAGCTCGATGGCTAGCAGGTCCTCGTCGCACAACTGCTCTCGATACCACCGGTCGCCGTCCCAGCTGAGGAGCGTGCCGTCCTCGCCGACGGCGTAGCCCTCCGTCGGCGAGACGATGGCCACGTCGTGCAGATTCCGATGCGTCGAGCTGTCGACAAGCGTCCACCTGTCGCCGGCCGAGCGGATAACGGTCCCACCGTCTCCCACTGCCCACGCGCTGGAGGACGAGATAGCGGCGACGCCACGCAACGTCGCGGCGGTCGGGGTGACCGTCGTTCGCCACGCGGCGCCATCCCACTTCAGGGCCGTGCCCTCGTCACCGACAGCCCAGCCACCGTCGGTGCCGAGCGCCGTGACGTCGCGCAGCGTGGCTCCTGTCGGACTGGGCACCGGCCACCAGCCGACGCCGTCCCATCGCAGAACCGAGCCGTGGCGGCCGACGGCCCACACGTCGTCGGCGGACAGCGCGTGGAGCGCTTCGACCTGGTACGCGATCTCGCGCTCGTCTCCGACGTGCCTGGACCAGTGGCTGCCACGCCACTCGAGCATGACGCCGCGCTCGCCGGCCGCCCACGCGTAGTCCTCGTGCAGTGCCTCAATGGCGACCAGATTCGACGTGCTCGGCCTATCCACCAAGGCCCACCGCTGGCCGTCCCACTGCATCAGGCCGAAGCGCCCCGATGCCCAGCCCCAGTCCGCGGCTTGCACTTCCAGGTCGAAGAACCACTCGGTCGTCGGGCTCTCGACGGCCCGCCACTCCGTGCCGTCCCAGCGGGCGATCTGGCCGAAGCCACCTACGACCCATGCGTCGGTCGCGGTCACGGATGCGATTGCCGAGAGAGATGAGATCGGCGGAGCGAAGTCGGCCCAGTTTGCGCCGTCCCAACGCAGGATCCTTGCGTAGCCGATCGCCCAGCCGTCGTCCGGCCCGCTCATGGCGATGTCGCTCAGCTGCCCGAATGGGCAGTTGTTGTGGTTGGCCCAGGACGAGCCGTCCCAATGGAGGAGGGCGCACGAGCCGACGACCCACGCGTCATCGGGCGCGATGGCGTCGACCGCACTGAGTGACAGGTACCCCGGGCTGGCGGGCCGGAAGTACGGATCTCTCGTCCAGCTTGCGCCGTCCCACCGGAAGAGCCCATCGCCGCCCACCGCCCAGCCTACGTCCGAGTTGGCGAGGTCGACCGACAGGAGCGTGCCGTGCGTCGGGCTGGCGAAGTCGCTCCAGGTCTGGCCGTCCCATCGTAGGATGGTGCCATAGTCGCCGACCGCCCATCCGTCGCGGGCGGTCACGAGCGCCAGATCACGGATCTCGTGGCGGCACTTGTTCGGTCGGTCGACGTTGGACCAGCACTCCCAGCGGCCTGTCGCGGCCGGGTCCGACCTCCCAGCCGCTGCCGCGACCTCGTCCATCCCGTGCGCCTCGGCCTGGCCGCGGGGCGCCGCGGCGATTGCCGGTGCGCCGGCAAGGAGACCAAGGGCGAGCAGGGCTAGCGCCACCGTCTTCCGCGCGTCCACGGTTGAGATCACTGCCACCACCTCCTTCGGACTCGATAGCCTGTTCACATCAGAGACCCGGGTTTAGGTGGAGCAGTTAGAGGGCCCGCCTCTAGCCGTCAGAGATGCGCTGTAGGCAGCCGGTCAGGCGTGAGGCGACTTAGAGCCGCCAGACCGTAGGGTCGAGGTGCGATCAGAGCCGGGGCTTCGCATCGCTTGCGAGCTGTGCGACCAGTCGGGCGAGACTATCCAGATGGATGGGCTTGATCGTGCGGCTAGGGCGTGGGCGGCGGCCAGAACCAGGCGTACCACACTGTGACGGCGTTGAACACGAGGCCCACGACGATGAGGAACTTGTCGTAGAGGCCCGGATAGGTCGGCAGCCCGACAACGTTCAAGGCGAACAGGGCAATGGCCGCCACCAGCGTCAGCCACCTGATGGCCGGATACGGCATCGTCAGCGACAGAACGAGCATGACTATCGGGATGAGCATCAGCGCCGCCATCCCCAGCCACATCCACTGACCGACCGGCTGTCCGTCGAAGCCTGAGGTGATGAACTCGTCCGCATCGCCGGAGAAGATTCGCAGCACGTCGCCGAGCAGGTATGTGAGCATCAGCGCTACCCACAGCCCTGAGAGCACGATTCGGGTGTCTGTCATCGGCCTACCTCCTCGGGGTTCTTCGTTCGCGCCTTGGCGAGGCCGGGTGCGTCTCGCTCCCTAGTTCCTCCGTCGGCAAGCAGCGCCTTGAGCCCCGGCAGGTCGGCGGCGTCGAAGACCGGCAACGAGAGCCTCCTTGCCTCTTGCAGCTCCTGACGCACGTCGTCGTCTTCGCCGGCGACCACCATCACGGAATCGCTCCGCCGAAGCAGCTCCAGGCCCCCGGCAGCTGCTGTCGAGCGCGACACCGCCTCACCTAGCCCCAACACGCTCAGGCTGGGGCAGACAGGTGCGCCGCCAAGGTTCCACGCGCTGACCGTTGCCTCGAGGGCTCGCCGGATCAGCTGCTCTCTCTCCCGCTTGTCCGCGACCTGATAGGGCGCGGCAATGAAGACCACGCGCACCGAACCGCTCCTGTCGTCAGGCATTGCGCCGAGGGCGCCCAGACCAGGCGGATCGACGGCGCTCGCGAGATCATCTAGCTGTAGACTACCACTGCTCGCGCGGTGAGGTGAGCCGATGGGGAACCCGAGCGCCGCGAAGGCGCCACGTGGGCGAGAGCGCGTCGCTGTTCATCGCCAACGGGACCGTTCGGTGCAAGTCGGCGGCTCACAGTCTACTCTTAGCGTATTGCCGCGCGGCCTCTCAGGCTCGGCCCCAACCCGTCGTGCCCGAAACACCCCCCCCGCCACGGGGGCGACCACGAGCAACAACCGGACCGGGCACGGTCGGGCCGATCACGGAGAGAGAAGGCAAAGCTGATGTTCGAGTCGTGGCACGAGACACTGCGAGTGACCGGTTCCTCGGCTACGGTAACGACCGTGCTGCTGAGTCTGGGAATTGGCGCCGTGCTGTCCGGCGCGCTGTCCATCGTTCGGTTCCGGACCCCCATCAAGGAGCCGGAGGAGCTCGCTTATCTGTTCGCCGCGATTGCCCTGGGCATCGGTATCGGCGCACGACAGTACGCCATCACGCTGACCGCCTTCGCCGTCATCCTGCTCGTGGTCGCGTTGCGGACGTTTCTCATCGGGACTGACTCCGACCACGACCTATTCCTCAATCTCGAGCTCGGGAAGGGCAAGCACCACAACGGCAACCTTCACGCGCTGCACTCCATGCTGGCCGGGCGCACCGACAACGCACAAGTCCGACGCCTCGACGTTCGCGATGGAGCGCTGCAAGCCACCTACCGCGTACAGTGTGACGATAGCGAGACCCTGCTGACGCTCATGGACGAGATTCGGCAGGCGATGCCGGACGCCAACATCAGCTTCGTCGAGCAGCAAGGCATACCGGCGCTGTGAGGTCCGAACGGGCGACGCTCGCCGCGACGCTGCTACTGCTGATGGTGCTGGCGCCGAGCCTGGCCGCCGGATGTGACCGGGCCTATTCGGGGGATCGGCCGTTGATCGGGTCGGGCACTGTCTCACCCGAAGGCGCGGCTGCGAGCGACGCTGCCGGCGCCGAGCCCGCCGAGTCCGGCGTCGACGGCACCGGGGCTACGACCGGCGCGTCGCGGGACACGTCGCCGGTCTTGGCCGAGAGCTCCACCACCGTGGCCGAGAGCCCAGACTTCCTTGCACGAATCGCCACCGAGGCGGAGTTCGAGTCCATGGCGGCCCGCCCGCTCGACGGATCGATCCCCGGTGGGCGGTCCGTGAAGACCGTCGTGGACCGCCTCGATAGTGGGGCGCTGTACTTCCAGAACTCCGACCGCTACCCGCTGCACTACGACTTCGTCTCGAGCCACCTGTCGGGCGACGGCCTACCGCTTGTGCCGCTGCTGCCTGAGTTCAACGCGACCGAGTACGTCTCGCCGTCGAGGCGCTTTCTTCTCGGCGCGGTCACCTACTACGCGGACGCCGACGTCTACTGCTACGAGGTGGCGCCATTCGACACCGCGACACCGGAGATGATCACTGAGGCGTTCGAGGCCGTAGAGCGCGGGCTGCCGTTCGTGGATCGCCTGGCCTTCCACCCGTCGTCCACTACCGCGGAAGCCGCGTCGGAGCAACTGCCTCCGACCATACCGGTGGTCAGCACGGACGAGATCTTCGCCGACACGGAATTCCAGGTTCTGAATCCGGCGATCGCGTATGGCCGCCTGCGAATCGTCGCCGACGACGACGTCGACGACACGGCGCTGTCGTTCCGCGACATAGCCGTTTTCGAGAGCATGCCCGAGGATGTCGGCGTGTTGGCGGGCATCTTGACCGAGCAGTTTCAGACGCCGCTGTCGCACCTGAACGTGCTGTCGCGCAACCGCGGCACGCCGAACCTCGCCGTCCGCGGCGTGTTCGACGACCAGGACCTGCGCACATTGGACGGGAGGTGGGTCAGGCTCGAGGTGGGGCAATCCGGCTACTCGATCACGGAGGTGACGAAGGCGGAGGCCGACACCTGGTGGGAGGCGCGGACGCCTGATGCCGTGCGCGTGCCGGCGGCCGACACGTCCGTAACCGATCTGCGCGACATCGCCGGCGTGGTTGATCTCGAGTCGCAGCCCATGGCGGAAGCACTCCAGGCGGCGACGCGCGCGTTCGGGGGCAAGGCCGCGCACTACGCGGTGCTCGCGGGCATCGACGGGCTGAGTGTCCGACCGGCATTCGCAGTGCCGGTCGCCTACTACTTCCATTTCATGGCTGACAACGGCTTCGACGAGCTGGTGACGGACATGCTCGACGATCCTCAGTTCCAGGACGACCCCGAGGTGCGCGCCGAGCTGCTGTCTCGGCTTCGCAAGGCGATGGAGGAAGCGCCGCTCGACGAGTCGTTCGAAGCGGAGCTGACCGCGAAGTTGGTATCCGACTACCCGGGCAAACGGATTAAGTTCCGCTCCAGCACCAACGCCGAGGACCTCGGCGACTACACGGGCGCCGGGCTCTACGAGTCGAAAGCGGCCCAGGTGGGTAATCCGGAGTCACCGGTCGCCGACGCCGTGAAGGAAGTCTGGGCTAGCGTGTGGTCGTTGGAGGCGTTCGAGGAGCGGTCGTACCGCGGAATCGATCACCTGGCCGTCGGCATGGCGCTGCTGGCGCACGAGTCGTTCGCCGACGAAGAGGCGAATGGCGTCGCCCTGACGAACAACCCCTACGACCCGACCGGGCTGTCGCCGGCATTCTACGTAAACGTGCAGAGCGGCGAGACCTCGGTGGTGAAGCCGCCGGACGACACGACGGCGGATGCTTTCCTGCTCTACTACGATCACCCCGACCAGCCCGTAGAGTTCATCTCGCACTCCAGCGAGACGAAGGACGGCGAGCCCGTGCTGACCGAGCAGCAGGTCATGGACCTCGGCGCGGCCTTGGCGGCGGTGCGCGACGCGTTCGCCGTGGCCTACGCGCCGCGCGAGACCGGCGAGTCGTCGTGGTGGGCCATGGACGTCGAGTTCAAGTTCGACGGTGCGCCGGGCGAGGCAGCGGAGCTGTTCGTGAAACAGGCGCGGCCCTACCGATGAGCACTGCGCCGAGGGCTTCGACCCGACGGAAGCGGCTGCGCCACGCGAGCCGAAGCGGCCTTTCGCTCGTGGGTGCCGGGCTCCTAACGGCCTTGCTGCTCGGCGCATGCGGCACCGGCGGAGCGACCAGCGAGGTAACGACGGACGACGGCCGGCCGCTCGGCACCGCGGATGCCGCCAACGGCAAGTGCGAGTCGGCGGAGCGGGTGGGCACGTTCGAGGTCGTGCTGGCTGACGGCTACACGACAGTGCAGGGTCAGGTCGCCGACGGTGTCGACCCGAGTCGCGTACCGGTCGAGCTCGCCAGCGAAGGTGGATGCCGGCTTGTTCAACCACCGCGTTACCAATGCGAGCCGCGGTGCGATGTCGGGTTCACGTGCGGGCCGGACGGCGCATGCATGCCGCTGCCGGCGAACGTCGGCGTCGGCACGGTCACGGTCGCCGGCCTGTCCGCGGCGGTGCAGATGACGGCGGGGCCGCCCGTCTACTACTACACGATGCGCGGCGAGCTGCCTCATCCGGCCGTCGAGCCGGGCGCGACGATCTCTCTCCAGGCGGACGGCGCCGAGGCGCCCGGGTTCTCTCTGCAGGCGAAGGGAATCGAGCCGCTGTCGGTCGCGATCGAGTCAGTGTCTGTCGAGGCTGGCAGCGTCTCGGAGGTCCGGTGGGCGCCGGCAAGCGTGCCGGGCCACTCCAGCATCGAGATCTCGGTGCACCTCTCCAATCACGGCGGCACCCCGGCGTGGATCGCTTGCACGACCGACGACGACGGATCGTTCGAGGTCCCCGCCGACCTCGTGACGCGTCTGCTGGACCTCGGCTACTCGGGCTTCCCGACGGTTAGCGTGACTCGCTACACGGCAGACACGGCAGACACCGAGACGGGCTGCGTCGAGCTATTGGTTCGCTCCACCGTGGAGCTGGGCGTCGCGATCCCCGGTCTCATCTCCTGTAACCGCGATGAGGACTGTCCTTCCGGCAGCATCTGCAGGTCGGACCTGACATGTGAACAGACTCGCCCCGCAGACGATGGAGGTTGATGTGATCAGCTCTGTGAGGACGAGCGCGCTGGCGCTCTTGGTTGGCGTCGCGATCAGCGGCTGCCTGTCGAATTCGACCGACGGTCCGGTTGGCGCGACCGACGGCTCGAGTGGTGAGGTTTCGGCTCGCTCCGAGTCGCTTGTGGGCGAGGTGGCCGCTGGCGCATCGAACGCATCATCGGACCTGTCTGGCGCGGTCGCCGACGCAGGCGAAGCCTCGGATGAAGCAGCCGCCGCGGTCGACGAGCCGGGCGATGCTAGCGCTGCCGACACGGATCCACCTGGGGCGGTTCAGAATCAGGCTGGCGAGGCAAGCGAGAGGCAGTCCAGCAGGGCCATGGAGTCCGGCGCTGTTGGCGGATCGGCGAGCGGCGACCAAGCGGGCGACGACCGGTCGCTCAGCTTCTTCGTGACGAGCTTCTCAGCCATGCAGGAGCTCTCGGGCAGCAGCGACGGTTTCGGGGGCGATCTCGGCGGCCTCGAGGGCGCGGACGCGATCTGCCAGACGATCGCGGAGGGCGTCGGCGCAGGCGACAAGACCTGGCGCGCGTTCCTGAGCGCCACGAGCGGGGCCGACGGCGCGCCGGTGAACGCCATCGACCGCATCGGCGACGGTCCATGGTACGACGCGAACGGCCGCCTGGTGGCATCAAGCATCGAGGGCCTCCTCGGGGCTCGACCCGACGGCGATCCCCAGACCATCAACGATCTGCCCGACGAGTATGGCGTGCCGCTGTCGAGGTACGGCGACAGCCACGACATCCTGACCGGCTCCGATGCCCAGGGACAGCTGTTCAGCACCAACCCCGCCAGCACCTGCAACGACTGGACCAGCAGTGACGGCAGTCTGGGCAGCGAGGGTGCAGCAGCATCGAGTGGCGGTCCGGGCGGACGAGGGCGTCGACCCGGGATGGCCCCTGGCGGCCACGGCGAGAGCGAGACGTCGGTGATGGCCGGCCACTCATGGCCGCGCGGGGGAGGTGGTCGAGGCGGCATCAGCGGAGGAGACAGCTGGATGTCGTCCCACTCCGTGCCTGGGTGTGCGGCCGGCGCCGTCCTAACCCAGATGGGAGGCGGATTCGGCGACTGCGTCGGCTGCGCCGGGGGATACGGCGCGATCTACTGCTTCGCGGCGACACCGTAGGTGGCGACAACTGCTGGACGAGTTGCTAGACTGAGCCTGTTGTAGTCAACGCATATCCGGTGCTGGGCCGCAGTCGCCTGCCGGAGGGCGGGTGGCTGCGGCATCGCCGCATGATGCTCGCGGCGAGAGAGCACAGACGACGGTGACCAATGACGGCCATCTGGTGGATTCGTCGGGACCTGCGGCTCGCGGACAATCATGCGCTGCAATCGGCGCTTGAGCTCGGCGCTGTCGTCCCGGTCTTCATCCTCGACCCGCACCTGCTGTCGCGGCCCGCGGAAGCGCGCACCGCGTTCATGTATGGCGGCCTGCAGGCTCTGGACGCGAGCCTGCGTGAGCTGGGCAGCTACCTCGTGGTGCGCCGGGGGGCGCCGGTGGACGTGCTGCGGTCGCTGATGCAGGAGGTCGAGACAACCGCGATCGTCGCGGAGACGGACTACACACCCTACTCGAGGGAGCGCGACGGCGCCGTCGCGGCGCAAACGCCGCTGCGGCTGGTCGGTGGTCAGGTCGTGATGACTCCCGAGGCCGTCACGAAGGCAGACGGCGGTCCGTACAAGATCTTCACGCCCTACTCGAGACGATGGAAGGCACTGCTTCCCGGCAGGATCGACCTGGCGCCGGCACCGAGTCGCGTTCCGACGCCTACTGGAATCTGGAGCGAGCCGATCCCTGACGCGGTTGCGAGCAGCCAGTTCCCGCCCGGCGAGGCAGAAGCGCTCCGGCGGCTGGCGCGCTTCACCGGCCAG
>JBJYWW010000120.1:0-1576 GCA_046259645.1 Anaerolineae bacterium | reverse complement strand
GTCGTCAACACTGGCAAGGCGGGGCTGGACCGGGGGACCGGCGCTGCTGCCGGCATCGAAGCCGCGATCTACGCCTACGGCGCGAACCGTGACCGCGTGGACGTGAGCGGCACCTCGCAGTTGTCGCCCTATATCCGCTTCGGGATGATCGGCTTGCGGCAAACGGTCCAGAGGGCGCGGGACGCGATGCGCGCCGCATCCGACGCGGCCGAGCGAGAAAGCGCCGATGCCTGGCTCAACGAGCTCATATGGCGCGAGTTCTACATTCAGGTGCTGTATCACTTCCCCTACGTCAGCACACGTGCCTTCAAGTCCTCGATGGTCGACGTTCCGTGGATCAACGACGAGAGCTTGTTCGAGGCGTGGAGGATGGGCCAGACCGGGTACCCCATCGTCGACGCGGCGATGCGCCAACTCGGCGCAACTGGCTGGATGCCCAACCGCGCGCGGATGATTGTCGCTTCGTTCCTGGTCAAGGACCTGCTGATCGACTGGCGTTGGGGCGAGCGCTGGTTCATGGAGCGCCTGATAGACGGCGATCCGGCCGCCAACAACGGCGGCTGGCAGTGGACGGCCGGCACGGGCACCGACGCGGCCCCCTACTTCCGGGTCTTCAACCCGGTGACGCAGTCGAAGAAGGCGGACCCGCACGGTGAGTACATCCGCGCATGGGTGCCCGAGCTTGCGGGCGTGCCGGCGACGGCCATTCACGCGCCGTGGGAGAAGGGCATCGTGGTCAAGGGCTACCCACCGCCGCTCGTCGACCACGCCTATGCCAGGGAGCGGGCCCTGGCCGCCCTGGGGCGGCGCCGCTAGCGGGACGCGACCAGCGCCGCGGACCCGCGCCGGCAGCGGGCCGAACCGAGCCGACCTGGACCCGCGCTGCTAGCGGGCCGAGCCGAGTGCTCTGGACCCGTGCCCGGCACAGGAGCTAGTATCGAGGTCGGACAGGAGGAGCGACGAAGCTGAGCACGCAGCTTGCTGCCGCAAGCTCGCGTGCAGACGAGGGGTGGTCATGGAGCAGCTGCCAACTGGAACCGTGGTGTTCCTGTTCACCGACATCGAGGGCAGCTCGCGCCTCTGGGAGGCTGACGCCGAGGCCATGCGGCGGGCCGTCGCGCGGCACGACGAACTACTTCGGACAGCCATCGAGAGTAACGGCGGCGTGGTGTTCAAGACGGTCGGCGATGGCTTCCGTGCCGCGTTCTCGTCGCCACGGGCGGCAATCGCGGCGGCGGTCCGCGCGCAGCAAGACATCGGACGCGAGGACTGGCCGGCGTCGGTGCCCATCCGGGTCCGCATCGCGGTCAACTGCGGTGCCGCTGACTTCCGTGACGGCGACTACTTCGGCCCGACGCTCAATCGTTGCGCGCGCATCGAGGACCTGACGCACGGCGGGCAGGTGTTGATCTCGCAGTCATGCTACGCGCTGACGAGGGACGATCTGCCCGAGGGGGTCTCGCTCGAGTACCTGGGCGAATGCGCTCTGCGCGACCTCAGCCGGCCGGAGCCGGTGTACCAGCTCGAGCACGCCTCACTCGCTTCTCGCTTCCCTCCTCCGCGAACGCTGGACCGG
>JBJYWW010000119.1:0-7253 GCA_046259645.1 Anaerolineae bacterium | reverse complement strand
TCGTGGCGAACGCGTCTTGGTCGTCGCGCAGGCGCTGGGCAGCCCCCATGAGGATGTTGTAGCGCTCGTAGGTGGTGAGGCGGCGAGCGACCTCGAACCCCTCGACCGCCGCGGCCATTGCGGTCTCGACGTCATCGCGCGTCGCGCGCGGCACCGTGTCGACGACCGAGCCGTCGTACGGGTCGGTCACGTCGATCGTCTGGTGGCGATCGACCCACTCGCCGGCAAGCAGCATCTTCATGTCACGCTCCAGTTCAGGCCCCGGTCGGGGCCGGCAGTCTATCGCTGGCTACGGCTTCGGCCACTGCTCGCTCGGCAACGGCTACATCGTGCTCCAGACGTGCAGCAGATCGATCAAGACCGCGTAGCCGGTCTCGCGCCGTCCGGCGCCAGGTCCGACGATGGTCACGTCGCCCAGCGTGTCGGTCGTGATCGTGACGGCGTTGAGGGCGCCCGTCACGGACGCAAGCGGGTGCGTGCCGACCACGAGCTCGGGTCCGACCGACGCCTGAACGGTGTCGCCCTCGCGCCACACCCTGCCGATCAGCTTGTACTGCTCGCCCCGCTCCTTGGCCTCGGCGATCTGCTCCGGCGTGATGTTCGTGATGCCCTCGCACGGCGTGTCGGACGGGCGCAGGTCCGCGCCGAACACAACGTTGGCCAGGATAGTGACCTTGGCCAGCGCGTCCCAGCCGAGCACGTCGGCGTCCGGCACGGCCTCCGCGTAGCCGCGCTCCTGCGCCTCGGCCAGCGCCGCGTCGTAGGCCAGGCCCTCGGCCATGCGCGTCAGCATGTAGTTGGTGGTGCCGTTGAGGATCCCGCGCATCTCGGTGATGTCGCTGCCGGCCAGCGTCTCACCGATGAGGTTGAACAGCGGCGTGCCGCTGAGGACGGTGCCCTCGAACAGGAACTGGGCGTCTTCGTCCTCGGCCACCGAGTCGAGGTCGTGATAGTGCAGCGCCAGCGGGCCCTTGTTCGTCGTCACGACGTTCAGGCCCCGCTCGAGCGCCGCCGCGACGTGGGTGGACGCCGGCTCGCCGGTCTCGATGTCCGTGAAGGTGAGCTCGACCATCGTGTCGGCGTCGGCTTCCTCGATCATCCGCAGCGCGTCCCAGTCACAGCCGGACGGCAGGTCGGCGAGCGAGCCGCCGCCGGCCACGGTGTCGAGGGCTACCGCCAGGTCGATGCCGTCGCGGCCGTAGCAGCTGCCTTTGACGGCGTCGCAGATCCCGACGACCAGCGGCTCGAAACCGAACGCGTCCGACAGGTCCTCCCGCTTCTCGACCAGCAGCTCGGCAAGCCCCTGTCCGACGTTGCCGAAGCCAATCAACACTAGGCGCACTTTGTGCCTCCTCCCATGAGGATAAGGGTCGCTGGCGCGCGCTCGTTGGCGCCCAGTAGACCAAGCGGAGGGTGGCAGGGCGGCCGCCTGGCCGCCCGCCGGTCAATGGGGGCTACACGCCGGCGAGGGCCTGATCTAGGTCGGCGATGACGTCGTCGGGATGCTCCGCGCCGACGCAAAGCCGGACCATCGTCATTGGGATTCCGGCCAGCTCACGGCCTTCCTCGCCCTGCTGCTGGTGCGTCGAGATGGCGGGAATCGTCGCCACCGACTTGACGCGGCCCAGGTCAGTAGCCCGGAAGATCCGCCGCAAGCCGTCGAAGAAGCGGCGGGCGTCCGCCGCCTCGCCCCGCACCGTGAACGACATCAGGTGACCGAACATCGGCCGGTCGGTGTCGACCAGCTTCATGTAGCGCGATGCCAGCTCGTGCAGCGGGTGCCCCGGCAGGCCCAGGTAGTCGACGCTGGCGACCTTGGGGTGGTCCGCGAGGTACTCCGCCACGCGAGTCGTGTTGTCCGACATCCACTCGACCTTGAGTCGCAGCAGCCGCAGGTCGCTCAGCAGCGCGAACGCCGAGTTGGCCGACATGCACGGCCCCGAGTCGCGGAACGGCCAGAGCTTGAGCCATGTCGCGTAGTCGGACTTCGGCTCGGCGTCCAGGAAGCGGCACGGGAGGTCGGTTCGGGCGATGATCGCGCCGCCCACGGTGGCGCCGCTGCTGCCGATGGTCTTGGTGAGCGAATGGAGCACGATATCGGCGCCGTGCTCGAGGGGGCGAAGCAGTGCCGGCGTGGCGATCGTCGCGTCGACCAGGAGCGGGATGTTGTGGCTGTGGGCCAGGTCGGCGAGGGCGGCGATGTCCGAGCACGACTGCTGGGGGTTGGACGGCATCTCGGCGTAGATGAAGCGCGTGTGCTCGTCGACCAGCGGCTCCCAGGCCTCCGCGTTGCCGGGCTCGGCGACCCACCTAACCTCGGCGCCGCGCTCGGCCATCCTTACGCCGAACAGCTGGAAGGTGCCGCCATACACATGCGCGCTGGAGACGAAGTTGATGGGCTCGGACCGACCGTTGCGCTGCGCCAGCAGGGGCTCCACCGCCTGCTTGATCGCCGCCATGCCCGAGGACGTGCAGAGGCCGGCCGCCTCGATGTCGGTGCCGTAGGTCTCGAGCAGCGCCAGTGTCTCTTCGAGGTAGTAGACGGTGGGGTTGTGTATCCGCGAGTAGCACCAGGTCGGGATCTGGTACGAGAGCCCGGCCTCCATCTCGTCGCTGTCGCGATAGGCTTGCGACGTCGACGGGAAGATCGGCTCGATGATGCCGCCCTGGCCGCCGGACAGCGCCGCCTCGACGCTGTACATCCCGTGCACGGCGATCGTGTCGAAGTGCAGAGACCGCATCTCGTCGCGGTACGCGCTCTGCTCGGCGAGGAACGCCTCCGCCTGCTCGACGTACCGCTCGACGCCCGAAGCCGGCGCCTGGTCGCTCATTGAAGGGCTCCTGTCTCTCGCGGCGCCTCGGCGCCGATGCCCCCATGGCCGGCTGGACAGGTCCGGAGACTGGCTTCGCTCCGGCAGCTCGCATCGCCGGCGAAGCCCGACACTCGCAGCCCTGCGCCCGCGAGGGGCCTCGAGGATCAACGCCCGTACGTGTGGGTCCGTGCGGGCGCGCGGCAGTATACCAGGCGCCCCGGGACCCCGCCAGAAGCGGGAACTTGCTTGGCGCCGCGGCCCGTCCTTGTTCGGCGCGTCACCGTCATGTATTATTGCCAGGTTGTTGCAGCATCTCGAGATCAGCTCTACAGGACGCAAGTGATGGGACGATACCGCGGACCGCATAACAAGCTCTCGCGCCGCGAGGGCGTTGACCTATTCGGCACGGGCGGGCAGAGCCTGCAGCGCCGAATCGGCCAGATACCCGGCGACCATGGCCGCGCCTTCAGGCGTGGTCGGCCGTCCGATTTCGCGCTCCAGCTGCGCGAGAAGCAGAAGGTGAAGCGCATCTACGGCATGCGCGAGCGCCAGTTCCGCCGGTTCTTTGACATGGCCAGGCGCGAGTCGGAGATGACGGGCAGCGCGCTGCTTAAGCTGCTCGAGCGCCGCCTCGACAGCGCCATCTACCGCGGCGGCTTCGCCCGTTCGCGCCCGATGGCCCGCCAGCTCATCACCCACGGCCACATCTACGTGGACGGTCAGCGAGTCACGGTCCCGTCGTTCCTGGTTGAGCCCGGCATGGCGATCACTCTCTCGAAGACGGCCCACAAGATGCCCGACATCCAGTGGTCGCTCGAGGCGCCCGCCACCATGTGCCCGCCATGGCTTGGCCGCGACGACGACGAAATCCGCGTGGTGGACATGCCGTCGCGCGAGGACGTCGACCAGGTCATCGAGGACAACCTGGTGGTGGAGTTCTACTCGCGCTAGCTAGCAGGACTGTCGACCCCCGAGCTGCCCGTCCGACGGGCTGCTCGGGGGTTTGTTGTGTCCGACGATGCTCTCGACGATGCTCAGCGGAGGCGCCGGCGATGATGACCACGGATGCTGATCGTCGAGCGCGGCGCGGTCGCGCATCCCGGGGGAGGCGATAGTGGATCCTACGCGCGTGACCGAGCTCGAGAGTTGGCTGGCCGATCAAGGATGGACCGGCGCCTCCGGGACCCCGCTGTCGGCCGGTCTGATCCTGGCGGCCGGCCTGGTCCTCGCCGCCGTGAGTTTCTTCGTCGCCGAACGCCTCGTGCTGACCGCGTTGTCCCGCTGGTCACACCGCACGTCAGCCACATGGGACGACGCGATTCTCGACAACGGCCTCGTCCAGCGCGCGGCCTACCTCGCCCCAATCCTGGTCATGCGCGCCCTCGCACCGATTGCCCTCGGGGAGTTCCCACGAGCGGCCGACGTAGCTGAGACTGCGCTGGAGCTTGCGGCGGTGCTCATCGGGGCGTGGGCGGTCGCCGCGGCCTTGAACACAGTCGGCGCCGTGTACAGCTCGACAGATCAATCCCGCGAAGTCCCGCTTCGCGGCCCCCTCCAGGCGGCCAAGCTGGTGGTCGGGCTCCTGGCCCTGCTGTTGTCAGTGGCGATCGTCTTCGATCGGTCGCCCATATACCTCCTTACCGGTCTCGGGGCGCTGAGCGCAGTGCTCTTGCTGGTTTTCCGGGATCCGATCCTAGGGTTCGTCGCCGGCATACAGCTGACGACGAACCGCATGGTCTCGCCCGGTGACTGGATCGAGATGCCCGAGCACAACGCCGACGGCGAGGTGCTAGAGGTCGGTCTCACGACGGTCAAGGTGCGCAACTGGGACAACACCATCACCATGATCCCGACCTACGCGCTGGTCAGCGAGTCGTTCAAGAACTGGCGCGGGATGCAGGAGTCGGGCGGTCGCCGCATCAGGCGGGCGATCAACCTCGATGTCGGCTCGATCAACTTCCTCACCGACGAGATGGTTGATGAGTTCGGGCGAATCGAGCTCATCGCGGACTACATCGCTGCCGAGCGGTCCGAGCTAGCAGCGCACAACGAGGGGCTGGAGACGGACGGTGCAGCGGCCGTCAACACCCGCCGCCTGACCAACGTCGGCGTTTTCCGGGCGTACATCGAGGCCTACCTGCGTCAGCACCCGCAGATCAACCAGGACATGACGCTGCTCGTTCGGCAACTGCCGCCGACCGAGCACGGCCTGCCGCTCGAGGTGTACGCCTTCAGCTCCGACACGGAGTCGACGAGCTACGAAGCGGTGCAGGCAGACATCTTCGATCACCTGCTCGCCGTCGCGCCCGAATTCGGGCTGCCGGTGTTCCAGGCGCCTGCGGGAACCGACCTCCGCCGCTAGTGCTCGCTAGCTCCTCGGTGCGGTGCGCGTGGCCGGGCGCCAGCCCCCTAAAGCACAACACGCCGCCTGCCGCGATGCCCTCCCCTAAACGTCGTCGGGCGCGGCGCGCGGCTGAGTCGCGGCCCGCGGGTCATCGACGGCCAGGTCCTGGTCGAGCTCGCGGAAGCCCAGCTCGAGGTGCGGCAGCACCAGCAGGCCGGTCGCGATGCCGAACAGCAAGCCCGTAGCGGTGCGCAGGACGGGAGTGCTTTCCCGTAGGCCGACCAGCTGAGTCAATCCATCGGCCGCCGCCGGCACCAGCGCCAGCACGTAGAGCTTGAACGGCAGGGTCCGCACGGTCCGCCGGTGACGGACCATGCCGAACGCGAGCACCGTCAGCAGCAAGCCGCCGAAGATGGCGATGTCGCGCTGGCAGAGCGCGGTCTGATAGCCCATCGTTGCGTCCCGGATGGGCCTGTGGAACGCATCGATCACGCCTCGTGTCTCGGGCCCCAGGTATGCGGCGACGGCCGGCCAGTCGTAGGTGAGGCGCTCACCGCCAATGAACCAGCTGCGGTGCGGCAGCTGGTGGCACGACACGCGGTAGGCCAGGTAGATCAGACTGCTGGTTCGCTCGAAGCCGTGCATCGCCAGGACCGGCGCCGCGATCGGCAGCGCCAGGAAGACGGTCAGCCAGAGCGCCATCAACGCCAGCCAATGGCGCGCTATCCAGGAGCCGAGGCCGTTGGCCGCCCTCCCGATCTGCTCCGAGAGGCGCGTCGTCACGCGGCGTCCCCGGCGCTGTCGACCCCGGCGCTGTCGACCCCGGCGCTGTCAACGCCGGCGCTGCCGACCCCTGCGCCGTCGACCTCGGCGCTGTCGGCCTCGGCGCCCCACGCCTCCAGCGCCCGCTGCGCCTCGCGCCTCCGCCGCCGGATGCTCAGCGCGTAGCCGCCGATGACCAATACGGCCAAGCCGTATGCCGCCAGCACGTAGCTCATCAGGAGCTCGCTCCTCGGTCGTCGTCGAGCCGCCGCCGCACCGCCATCGCGCGGCCCATCAGGGTAGCCCGCTCCTCGTGGTGGTGCGTCACGGCGACCTTGCCGGCCGCCAGCTGGTCGTCGAGATCGCTGATACGGGCGACGAGCACGTCATACTCGCGCGCGAGACGGGCGCGCCGACCGGCGCTCCCCCTCCTCCCCGCCGCTGCCGGATATGCCATCGCGGCCAGCACGCCGGTCGCGGCGATCGCGAGCACGGCCGCGGTGAGCGCTTTCATGTCTATCGGCGGCTCCGGCGTAGGACCAAGCACAGCCTGCGCACCCGACTCGGCGGCGCCGGACGACTCCGGTAGGCCACTGATGGCAGCCGTGAGCGTCGTTGCCGAGCCTAAGTCCTCGGCCACGGCGCGCGTGATCGTCTGGTCCCCCATCACGGTCCGCTCGCTCGGGCCCAGCTGCTCGCTCTCGATCTGCGCCCCGTCGCCCACCACCATAAGCTGGAGCGACTCCGCCGGCAGGTCGAGCACCCGCTCGAACGGCATCTGCGTTCCGCGGTAGGGCAGCTCGTACGTTATGACAACATCGTACGCGCCGGGCGCGATCGGCGTGTCGAACAGCAGCCGCCCGCCATCGACCATCGCGCGTGACCGCAGAGCCGGGTCGTCAACGCCCAAGTTGCGGGCTGCCGCGGGCAGGGTGAATCCGAACGTCGAGCCGCCCTCGGGCGCGACGAGCGTCCGCCGGCCGTCGTTGGCCAGGACCCACATCTCCATCACCCGCGCCACACCGAGGTCGGGCTCCGGCGACACCACGATGTGCCCCGCTCGCACCACTAGCTCCTCGCTGGTCGATGGCTCGTAGACGTCGATGTCGGCGCGCGCCGTGCTGCCGGATGGGATCTCGATCTCGTCAGGGCGGAAGCTGTCGGCACCGCCGTACGTCGCCACGAGCCTGTAGCTGATCTGCGGTCCGGCGACGAGATCGGTGAAGGTGAAGATGCCAGTGGCGTCGACGGTCGTCGTCACCGAGTCGCCCGGCACGATACCGGCGAACGGCACCAGCCGCACGTACGCGCCGTCGACCCCGAGCGAAGGGTCG
>JBJYWW010000118.1:0-13071 GCA_046259645.1 Anaerolineae bacterium | reverse complement strand
TCCCGATTGGCGTGATCCTGCTGACAGTGGCTATGCGGACGCTTGTCGGCGACGTCGGGCCCGACACCGGCACCGAAGGCGCGACCGTCCCCGACGACCTCTCCACGAGCCAGGCAGCAGCCGGCATGGCCACGCCGGGCGACGGCGTGGTCCCGGCATCCGCACTTGGCGCGTCCACTGAGCTGGCCGGCCTCGCAGCTGTTGCCGAGCTCCCGGGTGCCCCAGCCGATGTGCGGCGCATCGTGGCGGTGGGCGGCCGACCGTTCGTGTTGGACCTGGGGACTGACAGCGTGGTCCAGGCGATCGGCGGCGCGACCGCTCCAGTGCTGGCGCGCGGCCAAGTGGCCGGCGACGAGACCGTGGCCGAGCTGCTCGACATGTTCTGGCTACCCGCGCCCGGTGGCGGGAGTGACGGCCGGGTCGCGGTGCTTGACGCGGCTGGGCGCCTGTGGACCATCTCGGCGGCGGGCGTCGAGCTCGCGGAGCTGTCGATCGAGCCGCAGTGGGGCGCGGTGTCGATCGGTTCGGGCTACGACGGCAACCTCTACGCGCTCGACCGGTCCGCCGGGCAGATATACCGCTACCTGCCGGCTGACGGTGCCTTCCCCAACTACCCTGAGCCCGGTCAGGCGTGGCTGGCTCGAGCCGAGCCGCTCACCACGGCGGTCGACATGGCGATCGACGGCGCCATCTACGCTCTGAATCAAGACGGCGGCGTCTCCCGTTGGATCGCGGGCCAACGCGACGATGCCCCGGGGCTCGACCAGGCTCGCACCACCGACGCCTCCGCCCTCTACACGAGTCCCACTGCCGGTCGGCTGCTGATGGCCGACCGCCAGAACGGCCGCGTGGTCGTGCTGTCTGCCGACGGCGATAACGTCGCGGACCTGGTCCCACCGGCCGCCGATTCCCGTCACGGAGGGAAGTTCGGCGTGCTGCACGACGTCTGGTGGGACGAGGCCGGTGGTAAGCTCTACGCCGTTGACGGTGTCGAACTGCTCGAAGCTCCCTACCACTAGCCGCTCGCGACCGACAAGCCAGTTCTGTACGACTCGGAAACCTCGTGGCCGGCGATCGGCCGGCCGGCCACGGTGTTCGTGGACGCGCGAAGCGGTGGCGAACGCCGCTTCCGCCAAATCGAAGGAGGGCACTGCGGTGGGAACAAGCGACACGACCCGCGCCATCACCGAGGAGGGCGACTTCTTGAAGATCAAGGACGTCGACCACCTCGAGCTGTGGGTGGGCAACGCATACCAGGCGGCCTACTTCTGGCAGCATGCGTTCGGCTTCAAGCCCGTCGCGTACTCCGGGCTGGAGACCGGTGACCGGCGCAACGCCAGCTACGTGCTCGAGCAGGGCAAGATCCGCCTGGTGGTGACCAGCAACTACCACCCCGACAGCGAGATCGGGGCGCACCAGCTCGTCCACGGCGACGGCGTCAAGGTGGTTGCGTTCTCTGTCGACGACGTCGACTCGGCCTGGGCCGAGACCACCAGCCGCGGCGCGGAAGGCGTCGAGGCGCCGTCCGAGTCGAGCGACGACCACGGGGTCTTGCGCCACGCCACGGTCCGCACGTACGGCGACACGGTGCACAAGCTGATCGACAGGTCCGGCTACTCAGGGCCCTTCGCCCCCGGCTACGCCGCTTTCGCCTCGACCGCCGACGCGATCCCGGTCGGGCTGGCGCACGTGGATCACATGGTCGGCAACGTCGAGCTGGGCAAGATGGACCACTGGGTGAACTGGTATCACCAGGTGATGGGCTTTCGCCAGCTGCTCCACTTCGACGACCAGGACATCTCCACCGAGTACTCCGCGCTCATGAGCAAGGTCATGGAGAACGGCACGGGCCGCATCAAGATGCCGATCAACGAGCCGGCGGAGGGACGCAAGAAGAGCCAGATCGAGGAGTACCTCGACTACTACCACGGCCCGGGCGTACAGCACATCGCGATGAGCACCGGCGACATCGTCAGCGCCGTGCGCGCGCTGAGCGACCGCGGCGTAAGGTTCCTGCGCGTCCCGGACACGTACTACGAGCTCCTGCCCGATCGCGTCGGCGACATCGACGAGGACGTGGCTACGATCGCCGAGCTCGGCATCCTGGTCGACCGCGACGACGAGGGCTACCTGCTGCAAATCTTCACCCAGCCGTTGCAGGACCGGCCGACGCTGTTCGTCGAGATCATCGAGAGGCACGGCTCGAGGGGCTTCGGCAAGGGCAACTTCCAGGCGCTGTTCGAGTCCATCGAGCTCGAGCAGGAGCGACGCGGCAACCTCTAGCGCAAGGAGCGAACATGTTCTACGTGCAGCGCGGCGACCTGCCGCACAAGCGGCACACGCAGTTCCGAAAGGCCGACGGCAGCCTGTATCGCGAAGAGGTGATGGGCGTCCACGGCTTCGCCGGCATCCAGAGCATCCTGTACCACCACTACGATCCGACGCGCGTCTCGCGGGTGGAGAAGGTCGCGGATGCCGCCGTGGAGTACGCGGACTTCGGGCCTTTGCGGCACAGGCACTTTCTCACCGCCGACGTGCCGCGCGGCGGTGACGCCGTGACTGGGCGGCGGGTGCTGCTCGGCAACTCGGACGTGACGATGGCGGTCGCCCGACCGACCGAGTCCATGGACTACTTCTACCGCAACGGTCAGGGCTACGAGTGCCTGTTCGTGTCGCAGGGCTCGGGCACGCTGCGCAGCGTATTCGGTCGGCTGGGGTTCGGACCGGGCGACTACATCGTGATCCCGTACAGCGTGACGTGGGCAATCGACTTCGACTCCGACGACAACCGCTTGCTGGTCATCGAGAGCGCCGACCAGATCGCGACGCCCAAGCGCTACCGCAACTGGTACGGCCAGCATCTCGAGCACTCGCCCTTCAGCGAGCGCGACTTCCGCGTGCCGAGCGAGCTCGAGACGCACGATGAGCTGGGCGAGTTCGAGGTCCGGGTCAAGGCGCGGGACGAGGTCACCGCGCACTGGCTGGACCACCACCCATTCGACGTGGTGGCCTGGGACGGCTACGTGTACCCGTGGATCCTCAACATAGCGGACTTCGAGCCGATAACCGGCCGCGTGCACATGCCGCCGCCGATCCATCAGACGTTCGAGGGCGCGGGCTACGTGATCTGCTCGTTCGTCCCGCGCCTGTACGACTACCATCCGCAGGCCATCCCGGCGCCCTACAACCACGCCAACGTGAACTCCGACGAGGTCCTCTTCTATCACGACGGCGATTTCATGAGCCGGCGCGGGGTCGGCCAGTACGACATCACGCTGCACCCGTCCGGACTGCCTCACGGCCCGCACCCGGGAGCGGTCGAGGCGTCTATAGGCAAGGAGCGCACCGAGGAGACGGCGGTGATGCTCGACACGTTCCGGCCGCTCCAGGTGACCACCGAGGCACTAGCGCTCGAGAACCCCGACTACGTCTACAGCTGGCTGCCTGGAGCGCACCAGACCGGCTAGGTCCGCAACGGCTAGTGCCTCCGCCGGCCGATCCGGAGGCGCTCGCGTGTCGCAAACGAGGCGCACAGCGCCTCCCGCCGTGTGCGTGCGCGAGGTACTCTGTAGCCGGAGCATCCCCCAATGAGGCGCCCCGTCGCACGGTGAGTGCGGCGGGGCGTCCGCCGTTTCCGCGCCGGTCGTGACACGGTCCTTTGCCAGCCCGGGGCTGCGCCGTACAATAGCCCGCATGTCACGCTCGCCCACCTCACAGTTGATCTCCGTCGAGGAGCTGGGGTCCGCGCTGGCGGCCCCGAACGTAGCGGTGGTCGACTGCCGCTTCTCCTTGGACGACACCGAGCGTGGCCGACGCGACTACGGGCGCGGCCACGTCCCTGGCGCCGTGTACGCGCATCTCGACGACGACTTGTCGGACCCGGTGGCGCCCGGCGTCACCGGGCGCCACCCTCTGCCCGACGTGGAGCGGTTCTCAATGAAGCTCACCGATTGGGGCATCGGTCCAGGGGTGCGCGTGGTGGCCTACGACGACGCCGGAGGAGCCATCGCCGCGCGGCTCTGGTGGCTCCTGCGGTGGCTCGGCCATGACGGCGTCGCGGTCTTGGACGGCGGCTGGCCGCGCTGGATCGAGCTCGACGGGCGGGTCGCCGACGGCGTTGAGTCGCCGCAGCCGGCCGATCCGCCGTTCGCCCCGCGCGAGCGGCCAGACATGCTGGTCGACGCCGACGCTGTCGAGGATGTCCTGGGCTCGCCCGACTGGCTGCTCTTTGACGCTCGATCAGCGGACCGGTACCGCGGCGAGAACGAGACGATCGACCCGGTGGCCGGACACGTTCCGGGCGCGACCTCGCGACCATACGCCGACAACCTGATGCCCGACGGCACGTTCAGGCCGGCCGACGAGCTGCGCCAGCTGTACGTGGAGGAGCTGGCCGGGCTTCAGCCGAGCCAGGTCATCGCATACTGCGGCTCCGGGGTGACGGCGGCCCACGATCTGCTGGCGATGGCTCACGCCGGGATGGACGGCGCCCTGCTCTACGCCGGCTCGTGGTCGGAGTGGATCACCGACCCGAGCCGCCCGGTAGCCACGGGCGCCTAGGTCCGGGTCCACGCCGGAAAGGAGCGCTGCATAGGCACGCTCTACGTCATCGGGACGCCGATCGGCAACCTCGAGGACATCAGCTTCCGCGCGGTGCGCGTCCTGCGCGAGGTCGGCCACATCGCCGCCGAGGACACGCGGACGACGCGCAAGCTGTTGTCGCGCCACGGTGTCCAGACTCCGCTGGTCAGCTTCCACGAGCACACCGCGCCCCAGAAGCGCGCCACGCTCGTGCAGCGCTTGGACACCGAGGATATGGCGCTGGTCACGGACGCCGGCACGCCAGGGGTGTCCGATCCGGGCGCGGCGCTCGTGGCCGACGCGCTGGCCGCCGGGCACGACGTCGTCCCCATCCCGGGACCGTCGGCGGTGGCGACCGCCCTGTCAGTGGCGGCCCTGCCGGCCGATACGTACGTCTTCGTCGGCTTCCTGCCGCGGCGCGGCAGCGATCGGCGCACGGAGCTGGCATCTCTCGCCGCCGAGAGGCGGACACTCGTCGCGTTCGAGGCGCCGCATCGGCTTCGCGAGTCCCTGCGCGACATGGCCGACGTCCTCGGCGATCGCCAGATGGCCGTGGGTCGCGAGCTGACCAAGTCGCACGAGCAGGTCTTCCGGGGCTCGCTCGGCGAGGCGATCGCACACTGGTCGGAAGTCGAGCCGCGCGGGGAGTTCACCCTCGTCGTCGCGGGTGCGCCGGAGTCGAGCCCGGAGCCCTGGACCGCCGACGAGGTCGCATCGGCCCTGGAGGAGCTGCGCGAGGAGGGCGTGTCTGCCCGCGAGGCATCGCGGCGCATAGCCGAGATGTCGGGACTGCCGGCGCGCGAGATCTACCGCCTGTGGCACGAAGGCGGCTGACCAACAACATCGAAGGAGCCTCGAGATGACTGACGACGCGAGTCGCGACCCCGGTGGAATGATGGACGCGGTCCGCGGCCTGCCGGACCAGCTGGCCGCAGCGTGGGCGAGGTCCCGCGACTTCGAGCTGCCGGAGGGGTACGATGACGTGGACAGCGTGGTCCTGGCCGGCATGGGCGGCTCGGCCATCGGCGGTGACCTGGCCGCGTCCCTGCTGGCCGACACGCTCGCGGTGCCGATGGCGACCGTGCGCGACTACGTCCTGCCCGGATGGGTCGGCCCACGCACGCTGGTCATCGGCTCGAGTTTCTCCGGCAACACCGAGGAGACGCTGGCCGCGTACCGGGCCGCGAGTGAAGCCGGGGCGCTGCGCGTGACGGTGAGCACGGGCGGAGCCCTGACCGAGATGGCCCACCAGGCCGGTGACCCGGTGCTCGCGATGCCGGCTGGCGGTCAGCCTCGTGCCGCCCTAGGCAACTCGCTGGCCAGCGTGCTCAGGGTCCTCTACGCGGCGCGACTGATCGACGATCCCTCGGACCGCATCACCGACGCGGCCGCCGGCATGGCCGATCTGGTTGCCGAGCAGGCGGCGGCCGCCGGGGATCACCCGGTGGACGACCTCGCCGCCGCGCTCGTGGAGCCGGTAGGCGTGGTATACGCACCGGCCGACATGGCGCCGGTTGCGCTACGCTGGAAGGCCCAGCTGAACGAGAACAGCAAGGTGACCGCCGCCTTCGACGTGCTGCCCGAGCTCAACCACAACGCCGTGGTCGGCTACGACGGTCCGGGCGACGTCGGAGGTGTCGTGCGCGTGGTTGTCCTCGACGGGCCGCGGACGCACCCGCGAGTGCAGCGCCGCATCGAGATCACCACGGGCCTGCTCCAGGACTGCGACATCCCGTTCAGCGTCGTGCAATCTCCCGGCCGGGGCTCGCGGTTCGCCGAGGCCCTCTGGCTGGTGCAGTACGGCGACCTCGTCAGCGTCGAGCTGGCGTTCCTGCGCGGCGTCGATCCGACGCCGGTCGACACGATAAGACGACTGAAGGCCGCCCTTGCCTAGCGCGCGGAGAGGTCGCGGCGCGGCGACGTCGCCCGGCCTCGGGCGAGCGGCGCGGCGAGCTCGTCGAGCCGTGCATGCTCGGCACCGTGCCCGCCGTGCATCGAGCGAGGGCGGCTTGACTGCCCGCGGATCGCGCAGCTATACTGCGGCCACACCATGACGATTGTCTTTGCGCCCCGCGAGGGGCATCCGACGACACGGCGCATCACGCGCACCTCTGCTTCGAGGTGCGCGTTTTCGTTCGTCTGCAGCCACGCGTACAGAGAGGAGCAAGGCCGTTGATGCACTCCACCATGATCGGCAAGGTCGAGAAGGCGAAGCGATACTCCGAGCAACCTGAGCGCATCGTCTTCAACTCGTTCAGTGTCACGATCATCGGTGATCACCGCAAGCACAACGTGACTTTTGACAACGGCACCTGGTCCTGCGACTGCGAGACCATCGACCATCACGGCTACTGCTCGCACACGATGGCGATGGAGCGCGTGCTGGGCGAGATGGTCGCCGAGCAGGTCGCCGAGCAGGTCATGGAGCCGGTCGCGGAGCCGGCAGCCAACTAGCAACAGCAACACCGATAGACTCATGATTCGTCGGCGGCGTGCTCGCTGCGCCCGCCGCTGCTCGGGCAGGCACGGAGCGGACGGACCTCGCCCGGCGTAACCAAGGCCCGTCCGACTCGTTGTGAGCCTAGCAGAGCGAGATCCGAGGCCGAGCACTCGGCCCCGGGTCGGTGACACGACACGCGAGCCGGCGGCCCCAACGGGCCGTCGGCTCTTGGTCATTTGCGCCCGGCGTGTACGCCCGGCGAATGCGCCAGGAGTTGCGGCGAGCCGCTCGCCGTGAGCCCCTCGCCGCGACGGAGCGTTTCTCCGCGCGGAAGCAACTCGACTATCATCTCGGAGTCCCCTTGGCCGGCCTACAACCCGCACGCTAGCGACCAGCTGGAGTCCCCGGATGAAGAGCCGATGGCGCCTGATCTTGGGCTTGCTCGTCAGCGCCGTGTTCCTCTACTGGACTCTCGGCGGCCTGAAGCTGGACGAGTTCGCGGCAGCGCTGCGGACCGCCGACTACTGGTGGCTCGTGCCCGCTGTGGCCGTCTACTTCCTCGGTGTCTGGGCCCGGACCTGGCGGTGGCACTACATGCTGCGGCCGATCGAGGACGTGCCGATGTACCCGCTGTTCCGGATCATGTGCATCGGCTACATGGGCAACAACATCTTCCCCGCGCGAGCCGGCGAGCTGCTGCGGAGCTACGTGCTGAAGCAGGAGTACGGGGTCCGCATCTCCACGAGCATCGCCACCGTGTTCATCGAGCGCCTGTTCGACGGGTTGACGATGCTGCTGTTCGTGTTCGTCGCCCTGCCCATCGTCGACTTGGGCTCGGACGCCCTCGCCGACTACCGCGGCTACATCGTGATGTTCACCCTGCTGTTCGTCGGGGCGCTGGTGGTATTCCTGGTGCTGGCGGCTCGCCCTGACCTGGCGCGGCGGATCTACGTGCCCGTCGTCAACACGGTCGTGCCGGCACGGTGGCGCGAGCAGCTGCTCGACTTCGCCGACCGCTTCCTCGTTGGGCTCGAGAGCCTGCGGAGCGGCCGCGACGTCGCGCTCATCTTCGCCACGAGCATCCTGGTCTGGCTGTTCGAGACCGCGAAGTACTGGTTCATCATGCACGCGTTCCCCTTCTCGGTCAGCTTCTTCGTCCTCATGCTGATGAACGGCATCGTGAACCTCGCAACCACGCTGCCGGCCGCGCCGGGCTACGTCGGCACGTTCGACCTGCCCGGCGTCAAGGTGCTGATGAAGGCGGGTGTTGACCGCGAGATCGCCACCGCGTACACGCTCGTGCTGCATGTGGCGCTCTGGCTGCCGATCACGCTTCTCGGCGCCTTCTACCTCTGGCGCTCGCACCTGAGCGTCCAGCAGATGCGCGCGGAGATGGCCGAGCGAGAGGTGACGGCGGCAAGCCTGGAGGCGCAATCGTGAGGATCGCCGTGATCGGCGCCGGCTTCGCCGGTCTGGCCGCCGCCTACGACCTGGTGCGGGCGGGACACGACGTGACCGTCTTCGAGCCTATGGGCGAGCCCGGCGGCCTGGCGTCAGGCTTCCGCGACGAGAGCTGGGACTGGCCGCTGGAGCGATTCTACCACCACCTCTTCGCCACCGACGACGACATCCTCGGGCTCGCGCGCGAGGTCGGCTTCGAGGACAAGGTGCTGACCCTGAGGCCGATCACGGCGTCATTCTACGACGGTCGGCCGTACGCGCTGGACGGTCCGCTGCCGGTCCTGCGGTTCCCGGGCATCCCGTTCGTCGACCGTGTGCGCATGGGGCTTGTGATAGCCTACCTGAAGGCCTCGCGCGACTGGCGGTCGCTGGAGAACGTGACGGTCACGGACTGGCTGACCCGGTGGATGGGCCACGCGGCGTACGAGAAGATCTGGGAGCCGCTGCTCCTCGGCAAGTTCGGGGCTGCCGCCGGAACCGTTCCCATGAGCTGGCTGTGGGCCCGCCTGCACAAGCGCTCGATGCGCCTGATCTACTTCGCAGGCGGCTTCCAGGCGTTCGCCGATCACCTGGCGGACACTGTCACCGCTCTCGGAGCGGACGTCCGCCTCGGCACCGGCGTGGAGTCGATCGCGAGCGTCGCGTCCGGTGGGCTGCGGGTCAGAACGGTCGGCACCGCGAAGCTGATCGCCCGCGCAGCGTTGGGCGGGGACGTCCGCGAGGACTCCGGACGGGACGAGCCGGAGGACAACGCCGAGACCTATGACCGCGTCATCGCCACCGTCGGGCCACGTCAGCTGGCGCTGATGGTCGACGAGCTCCCGCCCGAGTACCTCGAGCGGCTGCGGGGTCTGCCCCACCTCGGGGCCGTGGTGGCCGTCCTCGCGATGTCCGAGAAGCTGATGGACGAGGTGTACTGGCTCAGCATGGACAAGCGGGAGTTCCCGTTCCTGGCCTGCGTCGAGCACACGAACTTCATCGACAAGGCGCACTACGGCGGCGAGAGCGTCGTGTACGTCGGCGACTACGTTCCGCCTGATCACCGCTACTTCGACATGTCGCAGGATGAGATCCTCGCCGAGTGGTACGCGGCGCTGAGGCGCATCAACCCGGCCTTCGACGAGTCATGGGTCAGGCGCACCTGGATGTTCAAGGCGCCATACGCCCAGCCAGTGGTGTCGCTGGGCTTCTCGGAGCACATACCGGAGCTGGCGACGCCTGTCCCGGGCCTGTACCTGGCCTCCATGAGCCAGGTCTATCCGTGGGATCGCGGCACCAACTACGCGGTGGCGATCGGACGCGAGGCCGCGGCGCTGGCCGGTGCCGACTAGCGGCTGACTGGCTTGGAGAGCCGGGCGAAGCGACGTTCCGCGACCTTTGCCGGGCACTGCCGCGGTGGTAGCATTCCGCCGGCTCGCCCTCGGATGTGCGAGGCACTCCTCGTCCCCGACGATACGGTTCGACCAGCGCTCCCCGCGCCCTAGTGTCCCTGGAGTCTATTCCTCATGAAGACCATCACCGTGATCGGAACCGGCTACGTTGGCCTGGTCACTGGCACCTGCTTCGCCGATCTGGGCAACCGGGTCCGCTGCATCGACATCGACGAGACTGTGGTCGAGAAGCTCAACAAGAACGAGCTGCCGATCTACGAGCCTGGGCTGGCCGAGATGGTGCGGCGCAACAGGGAGAGCGGCCGGCTCTCGTTCACGACCAGCTACGCCGAGGGCCTCGAGGACTCCGAGTTCGCGTTCATCTGCGTCGACACGCCATCGGGGGAGACCGGCGAGGCCGACCTGAAGTACATCCGCTCGGCGGCCGAGATGATCGGGCGCGAGCTCGACCACCCGATGACCATCGTCAACCGTTCCACGGTGCCGATCGGCACAGGTGACGTGGTCGCCGAGATCGTCAGCTCCGTCGCCTCGGATGACATCCCGTTCTCGGTGGTCAGCAACCCGGAGTTCACCCGCGAGGGGGCGGCCATCCTGGGCGTCCTCCAGCCCGTCCGCTGCGTGCTCGGCGCGACCGTCCCCGAGGCCGCGGAGGCGGTGGCCCTGCTGTACGTGCCCCTGCGCGCGCCGATCATGGTCACCGACCTGCGCACCGCCGAGATGATCAAGTACGCCTCCAACGCCTTCCTGGCCACCAAGATCTCGTTCATCAACGAGATCGCGTCGGTGTGCGAGAAGGTCGGCGCCGACATCAAGGAGGTCGCCGAGGGCATGGGGCTCGACAAGCGGATCGGGCCCGAGTTCCTCAACGCCGGACTCGGGTGGGGCGGCAGCTGCTTCCCCAAGGACGTCCGGGCGCTCGAGCACACGGCCTCGATCCACGGCTGCCACCCGCAGCTTCTTCGCGCCGTGATGGAGATCAACCGCGACCAGCGCCGGCGCATCCTCCTGAAGCTGCACGACATACTGGGTGCGCTCAACGGCAAGACGATCGGCGTGTGGGGCCTGGCCTTCAAGCCGCAGACCGACGACATGAGGGGCGCGCCCTCGCGCGACATCATCCACATGCTTCGGAGCGAAGGCGCGCGTGTCAAGGCCTACGACCCGGTCGCCGTCGACCGGGCGAAGACCGTGATACCGAATCTCGAGGTGGTCGAGGACGCTTACGAGGCGGCACGGGAGGCGGACGCCGTGATCGTGGTCACCGAGTGGAACGAGTTCAAGAACATCGACCTGCCCCGCGTGCGCGACGAGATGCGCCGGGCGGTTCTGATCGACGGGCGCAACATATACGAGCCGTCGAAGATGAGCGCGCTCGGCTTCACCTACCGCGGCGTTGGGCGCGGCTATGCAGGCTCCGGCGACCGCGGCGAGGATTTCGACAGCGAGCAGATGCCGGGCCTCCCTGCGACGGCGGCCGCGGCGGCGCAATCGGTAGGGGGACCAGACGACGACCCGTCGGCGTCGGACGGCGTGCCGCAATCCGAGGCGGAGCGATGCGTGTGAGCGGGGCTAGCGGAACCACGCGCCACGTCCTCGACAACGGGCTGACCGTGCTGGTCAGGCCGACGCATCATGCTCCGGTCGCGACCTTCTGGATGTGGTACGGCGTCGGCAGCCGCAACGAGACGCCGGGGCGGACTGGGATCAGCCACTGGGTCGAGCACATGCTGTTCAAGGGCTCCGAGCGCTACCCGGCCGGGGAGATGGACCGGCTGGTGGCGCGTGAAGGCGGCGTCTTCAACGGCCTGACCTGGGTCGACTTCACGACCTACTTCGAGACTCTCCCGGCCGACCGCATCGACTTGGCGCTGGACATCGAGGCGGACCGCATGACGAGTGCGCTCTTCCGCCCGGAGGACGTCGACTCGGAGCGGACCGTGGTGATCTCCGAACGCGAGGGCAACGAGAACTCGCCGATGTTCCTCCTGTCGGAGGAGGTGCAGACGATCGCCATCAAGGCGCATCCGTACCACCACGAGGTCCTCGGCTGGATGAGCGACCTCGAGACGATGACCCGTGATGACCTGTGGGAGCACTACCGCCGCTACTACCATCCAGCGAACGCCACCGCGGTCGCGGTCGGAGCCTTCGACGCCGACGACATGCTTCGCCGCATCGAGGACCGCTACGGCGCCTTCGAGCCCGGAGCCGCCCCCGGCCCGGTCGGCCCGACCGAGCCCCCGCAGCGCGGCGAGAGGCGCACGGTAGTCCGCGGCCCGGACCCCACGTCGTACGTCATCGTCGCATACCGCGCCCCGGCGGCATCCGACGACGACTACTTCGCGCTCGAGGTGCTGAACACGGTCCTTGGTGGGGCGCACAGCATGAACCTGTTCGGCGGAAGCCCGCCGAACCGTTCGTCGCGCCTCTACCGCGCGCTGGTCGACAAGGAGCTGGCGACAGCCGTGTCGACGAGCATGGCTGCCACGATCGACCCGTATCTGTATTCGGTCTCGGCGGTGGTGCGCGACGGTGGCAGTGCCGCCGCGGTTGAGGCGGCGATCCTCGACGAGATGGACCGCGTCCGGTCCGAGCGGCTGTCCGAAGACGCGCTGGCCACGGCCAAGAAACAGGCCCGAGCGCAGTTCGCCTACTCGGCCGAGAGCGTGACCGATCAAGGCTTCTGGCTCGGCTACGCCGAGGTAGTGTCGAACCTCAAGTGGTTCGAGGAGTACCTCGACCGCTTGGACGCCGTTACAGCCGACGACGTGCTGCGGTCCGCCCAGCTGCGGCTGGGCGACGACCAGCGCACGACGGGGCACTACGTCCCGACCGGCGGCGACTCGCCGGGCGGTCCTCCACCGGGCGCCCGCGGCGACGGCCCGGCCGCCGCCCGAGGTGGTGCTTCATGAGCGACATCGACCGCGCGGCCCTGTCGGGAACACCTGGTCCGGACGACGTTACCGACGACGTGCTGCCGAACGGCGTGCGGGCCCTGGTGCGGGAGAACCACGCCAGCCCGTCGGTCGTCGTGGATGGGCTGCTGTTCGGAGGCGCGCTGCTCGAGCCACCCGACGCGTCGGGCACCGCCGGCTTCGCTACCGCCATGCTCGACCGCGGCACTGAGTCTCGCTCGTTCGAGCGGCTGGCCGACGAGCTGGAGGCGGTCGGCGCCGAGATCTCCTTCGGCGCCGG
>JBJYWW010000117.1:0-9353 GCA_046259645.1 Anaerolineae bacterium | reverse complement strand
TCAAGCTGTAGGCCGCCGCAGCGCCGGCAGCAGTCAGGCGCAAGCACGGTTCCCGCGTCAGGTCCACCGATCACGTGTGACGCGGTCAGTGCCGCAGGGCGCGGGCCTACGGCACGTCGCAGACCAGTCGCTCCGAGATCTCGCGGTAGATGGCCTCGAGGTCAGCCGCCGTCGGCGACTCGTAGTAGCCGTCCGGGGTAGTCGCCACGTCCGCCAGCAACGCCGAGTCGACGTTCGCGCCAAGGCCGATCGTGTAGACCAGCACTCCGGCCGCGTCGAGCCTGCGCGCCTGCTCCCCTACCGGGTCCGGGCCATCGTTGTTGAGCCCGTCGGTTAGCAGGATCACGACCGGCTTGGCCTCGGCGCTCGCCTCGTCCTCGAGCACGTGCCGCGCCTCGGCCAGCCCGAGGTCGATGTGCGTGCCGCGCGAGGTCGCCAGCCCAGCCAGCGCGCGCTCCACCACCGCCCTGTCGCCAGACAGGCCCGACTCGCGCCGCGCCTGGGCGTCGAACGCCACCAGCGCCGCGCGGTCGTCCGCCCAGTGCAGCTGCGCGAGGAACTGCCGGGCCGCCTCCTGGGCCGCCTCCAGCTTGGTCGCAGGCGGACTGTCGCCGCCCGTGTCCAGGCCCGAGGCGGGCTCCATCATGCTGCTCGACGTGTCGGTCACGAGCACGACGTCGACCGGCTTGAGCCGCCTGAGACACGCGCGCGACGCGCCGTAGGGCAGGTAGGCCCGGTACCCGAAGCCGTACACCTCGACCTCCGGGATCGGGAACACCAGCCGCCCGTCGTTGCCGAGGACATCGCGATACGGCGCCACGGCCTCTACGTTGGTGGGCCACGTGCCCACCTCGAGCGGCTCGAGCCGGTACGTCAGCCCGATGGGCTCGTCGGCCGGCACCGTCCCGAGCCGCCACGTCAGCGTTCGGGTCAAGGCGTCCCACGTGGCCGGCGGCTCCGCGGAGCCGTCCAGATACCGCATGTTGCCCGGCACCACGTCCTGCACCTCTATCGCCTCGAACAGCCCGGGCTCGGGCCGGAAGTTGACGACGTCGTCGGCCAGCGCCGCAAGCTCCATCGGATCGGGGTCCATGTACACATGGGACGAATCGCCCGTGATGCCCTCGATCATGATCAGATGAGCCTGGTTGAACTCCGAGGTCGGCAGTATGAGGCCATAGATCTCGATGCCGTCGTCGCGAGCCGCCTCGGCGGCCGTCAGCGGCTCGTCCTTGAAGACGCCGTCGGAGACCAGCAGCACGATGCGCCGCGCCAGCGGATCCCCGAATGGCGGCGACAGCTCCTGGTGCGCCAGCTCGATCCCCGGGGCCAGCCGTGTGTCGCCCCACGCCTCTTGTGACACGGCCAGCGACGCCACGCTGGCGATGTCGCGCGATAGCGGCGAGACGAGCGACGCGCCGTCCTCGAAGGTCACTAGCGCGACCTCGGCCGCCGCCGGGTCAAGGGCGCCGAGAAGGACCGATACCGCGTCGCGCGCGCGGCCGATCGCGTCGCTGAAGTTCATCGAGCGCGAGTTGTCGAGCAGGACCACCAGCTGGACCGGGTCGTAGCTCCCCGGGCACCGGCCGTTGACCGTCAGCGCGACGTCCACAGTGTCGCCGAGCGGCAGCCGGCCAGGCGCCGCCCACTTGTCGGGACTGGCCAGGCACGCCGAGGTGGCCGGTGGGGGGCTCGGCTCCGCGGGAGCCGCCTCGAAGACCCATATCCCGGCCTTGGGGATGCCGAACGTCACGATGTCGCGGCCGGTGTCGCTGTCGCCGAGCCACTCGCGCTCGATGTAGCTCACGTATACGTGCCCGTCCACGTCGACCGCTATGTCGAGGGCGTCGTACGTCCGGTCCGGCATGGCCCACGAGGCGACCAGCTCTCCGGCCGGCGTGTAGCGGAAGCCCCATCCGCCGCGCCCGAGCAGGAACAGGTCGCCGGTGGGCCCGGCGGCTATGCTGGCCGGTCCGTCGTGCGTCGGCCACTCGCCCAGATCCTCGCCGGCGGCGCCGCGAACCACCACCCGGCCCCGGCCCATGTCGGCCAGATAGACCCGGTCACCGTGGACCGCCACGTCCACCGGCAAGGCGTTGGTGTCGTCAATCGCGACGGGCCAGGAATCACCCACCTGACCGAGGCGATCGAGCATGTGCACCGAGGCCGCACCGGCATCCAGGACAGCGATGCGTCCCTCGTGCGCGTCGACCGCGGTCAGCCTCGAGAAAGCGTCCGGGTCGAGGCTCCCGCCCGGCCACGTCGTCCACTCGGGCAGCAGGTCGTCGGGCCGTTTCTGGACCAGGCTCGTGTCGACCGTGTAGAAGTCGCCCCCGTCGGCCGCCACGTCCCGCGTCCAGTAGGTGTTGGAGCCGGAGCACAGGCCGGCCTGGGACCGCAGCGGCGACTCGCCAGCCGTGCCGACGAGCTCGCCCTCGCGCGTCCAGCGCTGGACGGTCTGGGGCTCGATGAGGAAGTTGGTCGCGGCGTAGTACCTGTCGGGCGGCTCGCCCATCGCGGTGAACCGGCCTTGCAGCACTGCCACCTGCTCGGACGCGGACAGGCGGACCGGATACGGCGGTCCCTCGAGGTACGGCGCGTCGTTCTCGCCTACCAGCCGCGGCTCGGCCGGGCGGTCGGCCGGGGTGTCGAAGATGAGCAGTCCCTGGAAGTAACAGTGCGCCATTGTCGAGAGCAACCGGCCGTCGGTCGGGACGTCGAGGTTGAACACGATGTCGCCGAAGTAGGCCGAGTAGACGCTGCCGGCCGGGCTCACGAACATCGGCTCGGTCTCGCGCAGCGCGAAGATCTCTATTCCGCGCGACAGGAAGATGCCGGCCGGGCCGACGGCCACGTCCTCGGCGCCGCGGAACGGCTCGGTGGTGCGGTAGGCGTGGTCCGGCTCGAAGATCATCACGCCCTCGATCTTGGGCGTCTCGGTCGGGTCCGGCTGCGCCTGCATCGGGCTCGAAGGGCGTGCCGCGGAGCCGTCGGCCGGCGCGCCTGAGCCGTCGCCTCGACCGCTGCCAATCCCGCGCCCGCTAGCGTCTTCGGACTGCTCCCCGACGAACGAGGGCCGCGGCGTCGCCGTCGGGCCCGACGGCGGCATGCCCCACGGGCTCGGTACCCGGTTGATGACGTACAGCGTGCCGTCCGCGGCGACGTCCAGGTTGCCGGGGATCTCCATCTCCGGAGGCGCCAGCGTCTCGTCGTACCGGCCGTCGGCGCCGAAGACGTCGACTCCGTTGACCGGCATGCCGTCCGGCGGCGGAGTAGGGGTCGGGCCAGGCCATTGTATGAACGGGTTGCCCGGGCCGTTGCGCGTGACGTAGATCCGCCCATCGCTTCGCACAGCCACGTCGACGTAGGCGTTGGCGATCCCGGCCTCGAGATCCAGCCGCGACACGATCAGGCCGTCCGGCGTCAAGCGATCGACGCGGTACTTGTAGGCGCCGGCGCCGACGTCGCGCGGCCCGTCCAGCAGGACGTACAGGTCGCCGTTGGCGCCGACGTCGATGCGCTCGGGGATCCAGCGATCGGCGCCATCGATGTCTGGTGGAGTCAGCAGGCGCAGCGGGTGGCCGGCGCCATTGAGCACGTGGATCACCCGATGCACGTCGTCCAACACATAGACCGTTCCGGCGGAGTCCGAGCTGAGGTCGGCGGTGTGACCGTAGCGGCCCGCCTCGAGCCGCCACGGCTCGGACGTCCACTCGTCCACCAAGCGATAGGTGTACGCCGCCTCGGCTTGGAGTGGGCCGCCGGACGAGCCGACGTACCCGGCGCCCGGCGAGTCGGACCCGGCCGCGCTCACCGGCAGCACGGGCCGGCTCGCCGCCGCAAGCAGAACCGTCAACCCAAGCAGTGCCGCCGCTGTAGGCGCGACTCGCGGCAGCCGTGGGGAGCGTCGACCACGTCGAGGCTGGATCATCTGCACCATTCCAAAGTAGCGATCGCCCGGCCGAACACCGGCCTGGCAAGTGTCGGTTCGTCGTCGGCGGTGCCCCAGAATCTTACAGGCTGCGGCTCGTCCTCCCGAATCGACGCGTCGTTTGCATAGGTGGGAACGGCTTCGCTGGCACAATGGGAAGACGTGCGGCCGCCGCTTCTCGTGACGCCGACCCGGCTGGCTTCGGTCGCGCGGCCAGCAACGCAGCGATCTATGCGTCCGCGGAGCCGACGTTGCGCCCTCGATGCTATCATAGGCCTTCGGCCGCGAGCGCTCGCCGCGGCCCTCACCACGTCGCCCAGCGATGTAGACACAGGCTCAATCAAACATGGCAGAACCCGACCCCACCTCCGCCGCAACTGCCGGCTACTACCGCTTTCCGACCGTTCACGACGACCACGTCGTGTTCGCCTGCGAAGGGGACCTGTGGTCGGTGCCCGCCACTGGTGGCCGCGCAGTGCGACTGACATCGAATCCCGGACAGGCGTCCGTGCCGTCGCTGTCGCCCGATGGCAACACCCTCGCGTACACCGGTCGCGACGAAGGTCACGCCGAGGTGTACCGCATGCCTGCCCACGGGGGCCCGGCGGAGCGGCTGACCTACCTGGGCGTCGACTCGCGTGTGGTCGGCTGGCAGCCGGACGGTGAGACAATCGTATTCGCCAGCAGCTCCGCGCAGCCTTTCCTGAGGTCGTATCGGCTGTTCGGCGTTCCCGCTCGCGGCGGCGAGCCGGTGCTGCTGCCGACTGGACCGGCCATGAGCATCTCGTACGGCCCTGGTGGCGGCGCGGTGATCGGGCGCAACACCACCGATATCGCGCGGTGGAAGCGCTATCGCGGCGGGCTGACCGGCGATCTGTGGATCGACCCTGACGGGACCGGCGACTGGCGCCGCCTGATCGATCTGGACGGCAATGTCGCCATGCCTCAGTGGCTCGGCGACCGGGTCTACTTCGTGTCCGACCACGAGGGCATCGGCAACCTGTACTCGTGCGACTTGGCCGGCGATGATCTGCGGCGCCACACACACCACGAGGACTACTACGCCAGGCACCCGGCCAACGACGGTCGGCGCATCGTCTATCACGCCGGAGCGGACCTGTACTTGTACGACCCCGCGGCCGACAGTGGCGTGCGGATCGATGTCGACTTCAGGAGCCCCAAGGTCCAGCGGAAGCGCAAGTTCGTTAGCGCGTCGAGCTACCTGCAGGCCTACAGCGTGCACCCCGAGGGCCACCAGGTCGCCGTGACGTCGCGCGGCAAGGCCTTCACGATGGCGAATTGGGAGGGCGCGGTCGTGCAGCACGGAGAGGCGGACGGCGTGCGGTATCGCCTCGCCACGTGGCTCAGCGACGGCGAGAAGCTGGTCCTCGTCAGCGACGCGTCGGGCGAGGAGCGGCTCGAGGTCCACTCCGCGGAATCGGACGGCGAGCCGGACAGGTTGGAAGACCTCGACGTAGGTCGCCCGGTAAGCATCGTAGCGGCGCCACACGGTGACCGCGTGGCTCTCACCAACCACCGGCACGAGGTCGTCGTCGTTGACCTGGTCGAACGCAGCATGAAGGTCGTCGATCGCAGCAACTACGACCGCATCTACGGCGTGGCTTGGTCGCCCGATGGCCGCTGGCTGGCGTACGGCTTCGCCACGTCGCTGCAGACCTCGGTCATCAAGCTGTGCGAGGTCGAGACGGGCGCGACACACGAGGCAACGCGCGCCGTGCTCAACGACGTCGGCCCAGCGTTCGACCCAGACGGCAAGTACCTCTACTTCCTCTCCTACCGCGAGTTCAACCCCGTATACGACAACCTGCAGTTCGATCTCAACTTCCCGCGCGGCGCTCGGCCGTACGTCATCACGCTGCAGGCCGACGAGCCGTCACCGTTCGTTCCGGTGCCCAGGGCGCCGGGCCAGAAGCCGCGACGCGACGACGCGGACGACGGTGACGATCCCGACGACGGTGACGATCCCGACGACAGTGACGATCCCGACGACAGTGACGACTTCGACGACGACGATGCCGACGACATCGACGACATCGACGACATCGACGACGGCGACGACGGCGACGACGACGGCGGTGACTTCGATGACGCCGATGACGCCGACGGCGATGCCGAGGCGGCGGCGGGAATGACAGGGGGAACCGCGTCGGACGCGGGCGACGGTGACGGCGAATCTCGAGCCACCTCCGGCGGACCTGAGGCCAACGCGGCGGAGGCTCTCGGCGACGGGGCCGATGACGATGGGCCCGACGTCGCGCCGATCCGCATCGACCTCGAGGGCATCGCGGATCGGGTGCTGGCGTTCCCGGTCGCCGAGGGCCGCTACGGCCAGGTGCGAGGCATCCAGGACAAGGCGTTGTTCACGAGATACCCGGTGACCGGAGCGCTCGGAACGGGTGGCGGCGACGGACCGTCTTACGGCGTTCTCGAGTGCTACGCCTTCGAGGACCAGAAGCTGTCGACTCTGGGCTCGTCGGTGGGCTCGTTCGAGGTCTCGCTGGACAGCCGGACCCTCATCTACCGCGATGGCGGTCACCTGCGTGTGGTGAAGGCAGGCGACAAGTTCCCGAGTGCCGACGATGGTCCTAGCCGCAAGTCCGGTTGGCTCGACCTGAGCCGGATTCGGATCTCGGTGCAACCCGGCGCCGAGTGGGAGCAGATGTACCGCGAGGCGTGGCGGCTGCAGCGGGATCACTTCTGGACTGAGGACATGTCCGGCATCGACTGGCAGGCGATCTACAAGCGGTACTTGCCGCTGGTGGACCGAATCGCCACCCGCGCCGAGTTCTCTGATCTGATGTGGGAGATGCAGGGCGAGCTCGGCACCTCGCACGCGTACGAGTTCGGCGGTGACTACCCGCCCGAGCCGGCCTACCTGCAGGGCTTCCTCGGGGCGGACCTCGAGTATGACGCCGACACCGACAGCTACCGCGTCGCGCACATCGTCCGCGGCGACGTGTGGAACGAGCGGAGTGGGTCGCCTCTGTGCCGAGCCGGGGTGGGTGTCCGCGAGGGTGATCGCATCCTCGCCGTCGGCGGCCGCGCGGTCGGTCGCGACGCGTCACCGGCGGCGCGCTTGGTGTATCAGGCCGGCACCGAGGTGCTGTTGAAGGTCGTGCGCGACACGCCCAGCGACGCCGCGCCGGTGCGCGTCTCCGACTCGGGCAGCGACGCCAGCGACGTCGGGGACGGCGACGTTCGAGGCGGGGGCGAGAAAGGGAACGGGAGCGGGAACGGGAACGGCGACAAGCAGGTTCCCAAGCCGCGCATGGTGACAGTCAAGACGCTCCGCGACGAGACGGACGCGCGCTATCGCGAGTGGGTCGACGGCAACCGCAGCGCCGTGCACGAGGCAACCGGCGGTCGCGTGGGCTACGTCCACGTGCCGGACATGAGCGCGCGGGGCTACGCCGAGTTCCACCGGGGCTTCCTGGCCGAGGTGGCGCGCGAGGGCCTTATCGTCGACGCCCGATTCAACGGCGGCGGCCACGTCTCGCAGCTGATCCTGGAGAAGCTGGCGCGGCGGCGCCTCGGCTACGACACGCAGCGCTGGGGCGATCCGATCCCGTACCCGTACGAGTCGGTCATGGGCCCGATCGTGGCCCTCTGCAACGAGCTTGCCGGCTCGGACGGCGACATCTTCAGCCACGCGTTCAAGATGATGGGGCTTGGGCCGCTCATCGGGAAGCGTACTTGGGGCGGCGTCATCGGGATCAACATGCGCAACTCGCTGGTGGACGGTGGGATGACCACGCAGCCGGAGTACTCTTTCTGGTTCCAGGACATCGAGTGGGGCCTCGAGAACTACGGCACCGAGCCCGACATCGAGGTCGAGATCAGGCCGCAGGACTACGTCGCCGGCACGGACCCTCAGCTCGAGCGAGCCATCACCGAGATCCTCGGCGCGTTGGAGGCCGATCCGCCGGTCGTGCCGGACTTCGGCGGCCGCCCGCGGCTCGGTCTGCCCACGCTGCCTGACTGAGAGGAAGGGCGGAGATGAGCCTCGCGAGCCTGTCCTTGATCAGCACGTCGTGCATCGTGCTGAGCGGCGTGAGCTTGATCGTGGGATGGTACTTCATCCGTCGCCGGAAGAACGTCCGCCGCCACCGCGCGTCGATGCTCACGGCCACGACACTGGCAGGGCTGTTCCTGGTCGCGTACGTCACCCGGTGGTCACTGTACGGGTCCAAGGAGTTCGCCGGCGAGGGCGCTTGGCGGGCCGTGTACCTGGCGCTGCTCGCCCCGCACGTGCTGCTCGCGATCGCGGTGGGCCCGCTCGCCCTCTACCTGATCTACCTGGCCGCGCGCAAGCGCGACTTCAGGACGCACCGCCGCTGGGGGCGGGTCACCGTCCCGATCTGGCTGTTCGTCGCGGTCAGCGGCTGGGCGGTCTACTACTTGCTGTATCACGCAGGGCTCTGAGGGCGGGCGGAGAACCAGTTCCGGAACAAAACGCGGCGCCCGGTGTATCTTGTAATGTACGCCGGTGACGTCAGCCGCGCGGCGCGGCCTATCATCTGCACGCCGCGACGAGCGATGGCGCGAGCGACGCCGGCGTCGTCGGCAGGCGCCGACGAAGCGAATCACGGCCGGCCCCGCCCTGGGGCGCGGCACACGACATCGATCACAACCAGCGAAGGGACGGACGACATGGCCCACGACATCAGCATCCTGCGCCGCTGCCAGCTGTTCGCCGGTCTGCCGGACGAGCACCTGGAGACCATCTTGTCCCGCGCCCAGCAGCGCGCCTACGACAAGGACAGCACAGTGTTCGAGGAGGGCGATCCCGGGAACACGCTGTACGTGGTGGACCACGGTGCCGTGGCCATCCGCACCACGTCGCCGACCGGCAAGCCGACCACTCTGGCCATCCTGGGGGAAGGTGACGCGTTCGGTGAGCTGGCGCTGCTGGACGGCGCGCGCCGCAGCGCTACCGTCACCGCGGAGGCCCCGACGACGATGATAGTAATCTACCGCGACGACTTCCAAGACTTGATGGCCAGCCAGCCCGAGTTCCGAGATGCAATACTCGAGTCACTCGCGCGGGTTATCAGGCACCTGAACACCCAGCTCGGCGAGGAGGACCTCGGCATACCGCGTCGCGTGGCTCGCGTGTTCATCGACCTGGCCCGCGAGCACGGCGTGGACATCGCCACTCAACAGCCATACTACCCCGGCGTGCCGGGCTCAGAGGGAATCCTGATCAGCACCGATGTCCCGGTCTCCGAGATCGCTAGCCGGGCCAGGCTGTACGAAGGGGCGGTCGAGCACCTGCTGATCGACTGGCAGTACATGAACGTGATCAGCAAGTTAGGCGACAGCTACGTGATCATGCGCATTCGCGAGATGGAGGAGATGGCCGGCGAGGAACTGGATCGATCCATCAAGTCGGCCGCCGAAT
>JBJYWW010000116.1:0-3215 GCA_046259645.1 Anaerolineae bacterium | reverse complement strand
GACGACCGGCTGCGCGCCGCGAGATGCCGCCGCAAGTGCGCGGTGACGGCTCACTCCGGACGCAGCCTCCAAGGAGGGCGTCTGCGTGGCCGCTAGGCGCGCGACAACCGTGGCCGATGCCGCTGATCGCACCGCCGCCGCGGCTGCCGCGGCACTGGACGGCCCGCCGACGGACGCGGCGCCTGGGCTCGCGAGGCGCGCGCCCGCCAGCAGCGACGCGCCGAGCGCGATTACGGCGAGCAGTGTCCCTCCGCGCGCGGGGCCGAATAGCGCCGGCCCGAGCCCGGGGCCGGGCGTCCTCGGCGCAGTCGGGCCCGTCGGCGGCGGCGAGTCCGGAATCCGCAGCAGCCGGGCCTCGAGGCCGGGCGGCGGCTGCAGGTCGGGTATCGACGCGATCATCGCCTTTATCCGCAACTCGTCGCGCCACGCAGCCTGGCAGTCGTCGCATACGCGCAAGTGCGCCGCGACAGCCAGGCGCTCCGGGCGGTCCAGCTCCCGGTGGACCGAGATAAGCCGCTGAATCCAGGCGCAGTTCATGACTGCTGCCCCGACCGGCTCAGCTGCACTCCGTCAAGCTCCCGGGCCAGCGCCTCGCGCGCCCGCTGGCGCCGTTTGCGCGCGGTCTCGGGCTTGACGCCCAGGACCTCGCCGACCTCAGGGGCTGAGAATCCGGCGAACTCGAACAGCATCAGCACGGCCCGATGGTGCGGAGCGATCGCCGACAGGGCGCCGTCCAGGCACACACGGCCGAGCCGCTCGTCCTCCGATGGATTGGGCGCCTTGTGCGTCGGCGCGAGGCCAAGAAGCACGTCCGGGCGGCGACGCCGGCGGCGGATCTCGTCGGTGGCGGCGTTGGTCGCGATGCGGAAGAGCCACGCCCTGTGGTTGGCCCCGGCAGGCAGCCGCGGCAGCGCCTTGTAGGCGCGGAGGTAGACCTCTTGCGCGATGTCCTCGGCCAAACCCGTCTCGCCAAGCATGCGGTACAGGTAGTTGTAGATGCGCCGATGGTAGTCACGCACGAGCCCGACGTAGAGCGCCTCGAGCTCCACGGCGGCATCGGAGCGCGCTGCCCCGACGACGTCGCTATTCGGCTTGGCCCCGGCCATAGCTGTCATACACACGAGTTAACGCGCCGCCACGCCAAGTCGTGACATTTCGCGCCTCGACGCCCATTCTACCACCGCGAGCGCTGTCGATCGTAGTTGCCTGGTTGCCCCAACAGCCACGTGGCACCGGCGGTTCAGCTGACGCGACGGTCGGGCGCTCGGCCCGGAACCGAGCTCGATTGCGGCCCGCAGACCGTGCGGCGGACCTCTGAACCACCGCCTCGAGATGGCCGTATACACTAGCAACAACGCACGATCCGGCCCGGACATGCTTGTCGTGGACAGGCCGGGAGACTAGACTCAGCAACACGACAACAGGCCGCCGCCCGCACCCAGGGACAGCCAGGAACGATGACAGCGACCGTGGCGCCAGCGAAGCACGAGCGGAGCGCAGTCGACGCGACCGTCGACGATGCGTCCCTGGTTGCGCGCGTCGCGGACGGCGACCGAGGAGCGTTCGAGGTGCTCTACAAGCGGCATCACACGCCGCTGTTCAGGACCGCGCTTGCGCTCACGCGCGACCGCGGCACGGCCGAGGAGCTGCTGCAGGAGGCGTTCCTGCGCGCCTATCGTCACATGGGCCGTGTCGAGTTGGCGCCCGACGCTAGCCTCCGCCCGTGGCTCCATAGAATACTGATCAACTTGACCTACGACTGGTCGGCCCGGCAGAAGACCGCCGCCGGCTCGTTCGACAGGGTCGTCGAGCGCCTGAGTCCCTCGCCGGGGCTGACACCGGAGGGCCGGGCCGAGCAGCGGGAGATCCAGAGGGTAGTAGCAGACGCCATCGCCGAGTTGCCCTTCAAGCAGCGAGCAGTGGTCGTCCTGTTCTATCTGCACGACATGGACCTGCACGAGATCGCGGCAACGCTCAATGTCCCGCCAGGCACGGTAAAGTCGCGGCTGTACTACGGGCGCGCCCGGCTGCGGAAGCGGCTCGAGGCCGACTCGCGGCTGCCGGCAAGCGCGGTGATGCGGTATGTATCCGCATAGCCACCGCTGGCGCGACGATCGCCTGGGCACCTTGCTGGGCAAGGGCCTGGCCGACGTGCGACAGGCGTCGCCGCCGACCGGCACGTGGCGGCGCATCGAGCAGGCTCTCGAGCCGCCGCGCGAGCCCAATCGCGCCGAGCGGCTCCTGCAGCGGTTCGCGGCGGACCCGTTCGCGAGCGCCCACTCAGGCACCGGGCTGTTGCCATGGTTGGCCCTACCGGGCGCGACGGTCCTCAGCGTTCTGCTGCTGATCGCGGTCTCGCTCCACGCCGCGGCGCCCGGTGCTTGGGACGCCACCGCCGATACGCCGGTCGTAGGTGAGCCGACGTCGTTCGGCCTCACCGAGCCCGAGTTCGCAATGCAGCCCGAGATGGACACGCGGCTCGTGAGCGTGGCCATTGCGCCAGGCCCGACGGAGCGATACGCCCCTCCGGCGCGGGATCGACGCCCGTCGCCACCGATAATCCGGTCCATAGAGGACGCTCCCCGCACCGAGTAGCCCGAGCGCCGCCCTAATGAGCCGTGCGCGAGGCAGCGTCGCGCGCCGGGTCGGCGATTCCTCCCCCCGTTGCGGTTCCGCCGGCGCAGGCGGGTCGCCCCGAGATACCGCGGGAGATGCCCTTGAAGCACCGTAACCTGCTGCTCGTGGCCGGGGTAGGATCGACCGTCCTCGCCTGCGCCTTCTGCGCGGTCGTCGCATGGCTGGCGCTCGTGGTCGAGTCGCAGGGGGCGTCCGGCATGCCGTTGGCGCCGATCCGCGAGCTGCGCACCGACGGGGAACCTGACGGCGCAGCCGCGCCGGCGACGGCTGCAGACGGAATGACGCCCGGCGGACCTCAACCTGGCGGCTCGCTGTACGTCCCGGGCGGCGAGCCGGACACGCTCGACCCCGCACTGGTCCGCGACTTGGTGTCGGCCGAGTACGTCTACGAGATCTTCAGTGGTCTCGTCACGCTCGGACCCGACCTGGAGGTCGTGCCCGACTTGGCCAGCGAGTGGGACGTGAGCCCCGACGGCACCGTGTACACGTTTACGCTGCGGTCGGACGCGCTGTTCCACGATGGGACGCCGGTGACGGCGCACGACGTGGCATACGGCATCGAGCGCTCGTGCGATCCC
>JBJYWW010000115.1:0-6065 GCA_046259645.1 Anaerolineae bacterium | reverse complement strand
ATCGTGGGACGGGCGTGCGAATCCCGCGGTAGAACATCTGCAGCTGCCTGTAGACAGAGAAGACGGTGCTGCCGAGGCCGACGGCCGTCACGACGGGCGGCACCGTGCGGTGGTTGACGAACTCAGCAGTGCCTTGCACGGTCTTGGCCGTCGTCTCGACCGAGTCGATGATCGGCTGCGCCTCGTCGCGCATCTCCTTCGCCAGCCGGTACAGCTGCCACGCCACCAGCCCCGCGAACAGGGCCGTGGAGATCACTGACGCGGCGGCCAGTATCACCATGATGTCGCGCAGGACTGCGTGCCAGCTGCCTTCCAACAAGTGACTCGCCCTTCATCGGTCGGTGGGTCGGTAGCGGGGCCGGCGAACGGGCCGGCGGAGCGATGGGGTCGCGGCTCGGCCTGGCGGGTCAGCCGCGTCGGCCGCGGCAGTATATCATCCGGCTCTGCGGCGGCCAACACGTCGGGCCGACCACGCTGCCAGGCGACCCGCTGCCGCACGCAACCTCGGCCCGCGCCGCGCCCGCAGCTAGGGCACCTCCCTCGTGCCGCGCTAGCCGCCCTCCCCAGAGGCGATTATGCCGCCCCCGAGGCACTCGTCGCCGTCGTAGAACACGACGGCTTGGCCCGGCGTCGGCGCCAGCTGTGGCTCGGCGAACCGCACGACCGCCGTCCGCCCTGGGCCAACCACCACCTCCGCCGGCGCCGCGGGGGCGCGGTAGCGAACCTGTGCGGTCACCGCGATCGGCGAGTCAGGCGCCACACCCGAGATCCAGTGCACGTCGCGCGTCGGCACCTCGACGGCGTCCAGCTCGGCGGCCGGGCCGACGACCAGCTCGTTGAGATCCGCGCTCCTGCCCACAACGTAGACCGGCCGGCCCTGCGACAGCCCGAGCCCCCGTCGCTGACCCAGCGTGTAGTACGGGAGGCCACGGTGCTCGCCGACCTGTCGGCCCGCGGTGTCGACGATGGGCCCAGGCCGCGCGGCTCCCGGCGGCAGGTGGCGCGCCAGGAAGCCAGACACGCCGCCGTCGCCGGTCCAGCACAGGTCGACGGAGTCGGAGCGCCCGGACACGTGGAGCCCAATCTCCTCCGCCATTCGCCTTACGTCCGATTTGTGCATCTCCCCCAAGGGGAACCGGGCCCGTGCTAGCTGGTCCTGGTCAAGGCGGCTTAGGACATACGACTGGTCCTTCTCGCGATCGACGCCGCGCAGCAGCCGCACGTCGCCGTCGGCGCCCGGGGCCAGCCGCGCGTAGTGACCGGTGACCAGCGCGTCCGCGCCGAGGGCGAGCGCCCGGTCGAGCAGGAATCCGAAGCGCACTCGCCGGTTGCAGCCAAGGCACGGGTTCGGCGTGTCTCCCACCGCGCTGCTAGCCGTAAAGCGGTCCACGACCTCGCTCTTGAACCGCTCCCGCGCGTCGATCACGCTGAACGGGATGCCCAGCGTCTCGGCCACGGCCGCGGCATCAGCCAGGGCGTCGGGCGCGCAGCAGCGGTTGGCGCCGTCGGCGGCCGTCTCCTCGGCCCAAAGGCGCAGCATGACGCCCAGAACGCGATGCCCCGCCCCAACGCACAAGGCGGCGGCGACAGAGCTGTCGACGCCGCCGCTCATCGCAACGACTACCGTTTGGTGCTCGCGGACCGGGCCACGGTCCGGGGACTCGGGGCTGGTCGCGCTCAGACCTCGCGCTGCTCGATGTCGCCGTTGGGCAGCAGGCGCCACTCGCGCTCCTCCACGGCGCCGCCCTCGCCCAGCTTGTCGATTCGCTGACCGTTGATCGTGATCTCCGTGCCGCCGGCGTTGCCCGTCCGCAGCCGTACCGACTCGCTGGCGCGCCAGGTCATCGAGTCGCCCTTGTAGAGGAAGCTGGCGTAGGCCTCTTGGCCGTCGGTGTGGACCCGGATCCAGGTGTCGCTGGACGCCCTCACCAGCAGCTCCAGGCCGTGCGGAGTCGGCGAGGCGCGCGCAGTGGTCGTCGGCAATGGCGCGACTTGGGTCATGCGGCTGGCGGACGGCGTCGAGCGATTTCCCGCATCCGTGTCCGGCGTCACCAAGTCGTCGGCGGACGCCGGCTCGTCAGCGTCGTCGCCGGCGCTCCCTGACGCGGAGCCCGATCGAGTCTCGTCGTCGCCGGTCGTGCTCGCCGATCCAGTCCCGCCGCTGCTCGAGCCGCGCGGCGTCGCGGTGCGCCGAGCCGATGCGCCGGCGGCGGCCGCACCCGCCGCGGCCGATCCAGAGCTGCCACTGCCAGCGCCGTCGCCCTCGGCCGCGTTGTCCGACAGGCCCTCCGTCGTCTGGCGCTCCTGCGTGGTGTCGTCGGCGGGCGCCTGGTCGGACGCGTCGTCCGGAGTGGACGCGGACGCCTCCTGCGACGTGGCCGCGATCTGCGGGAGCATGTCGGGCAGCTGGGTCATGATGATCCAGCCGAACAGCCCCGCCGCCGCCAGCATCAGCACGATGGCCAGCAGCAGCTCGACGTTGAACCGCGGCTGCTCTATCAGCGGCCGCGAAATCAGCTGCGGCTCGGGCAGGCGAGCCTCGCTCGGCCGCTCCGAGATGTACATGTTGAGGACACGCTTGGTGCTTATGCCAAGCGACCGCGCGTAGTTGCGCAGCAGTCCCCTCGTGTAGACGCTCGGCGGCAGGCTATCCCAATCGCCTGCCTCGATCGCCTCGAGGTAGCGACGGCGGATTCGCGTGAGCTGCTCGAGCTCGTCGAGCGTCAGGTTCCGTTCTTCGCGGTGCCGCTGGAGATAGGCGCCTAGCTCGGAAAGTGGCATGTCAAATCGGTGCCTTGCTTCGGTGCCTCGCGATCAGGCGCGGGCGCATCGCGTGCAGCGCGCCGGGCGGGACCGGCGTGGGACGCGTCCGCGCCCGCGCGCATCAGCCCCGACGAGGTCGCCGCCGGGGCACCGTGATTATACGGCCCTGCCAGACGCGGAACAAGGGCGCAGCACGCTGCGCCCTCGCTTCCCGTCACATCTGGCCGGCGGCCAGGCGGCGCTACTTCAGAGCGACCTTCGCCCCCGCCTCTGCCAGGGTCTTCTGCGCGGCCTCGGCGTCTTCCTTGGTCAGGCCCTCGATGATCGCCGCCGGGGCGCTCTCGACCACTTCCTTGGCCTCGCGCAGGCCCAGGCCCGGATTGACCTCGCGGACGGCCTTGATGACCTTGATCTTCTCGGGGCCGACGTCCTCGAGCATGACGCTGAACTCGGTCTGCTCCTCGGCCGCCGCGGCGCCACCGTCAACTGCGCCCGCAACCGCGGCAACGGCTACCGGAGCCGCGGCCGACACGCCCCACCGCTCTTCGAGGGTCTTGACCAGCTCAGCCACCTCAGGCAGCGAGAGCTTCTCGATTTCCTCGATCAGGTTTTCGAAGTCGCTCATGATTCCATCTCCTTGACGCGAGCGTTCATTACGTTGAGGAAGTCGCGCATCGGCGCCTGCAGCACGGTCACCGTGCCGCGCTGCGGCGCGGTGAACACGCCGAGCACCTTGCCAAGCAGCTCCTCACGAGTGGGCAAGGTCGACAGCGCCTTCACGGCGTCGGCGTCGAGCAGGCGGCCGCCCATGAAACCGCCCTTGATCACAAGCCGCTCCGTCTCCCTGGCGCAGTCGAGCAGCGCCTTGGCCGGCCCGGCCAGCTCCTCGAAGAGCAGCGCCACGGCCGTGGGGCCGAGCAGCATCTCCTCTGTGAGCTCGATGTCGGCGTCGGCAAACGCGCGCAGCGCCAACGTGTTCTTGATCACCTGCAGCTGCGAGCCGCCCTTGCGGAGCTTGCGCCGGAGCGCGCTTATCTCGGCTACGTCGAGGCCGCGGTAATCCGTGAGGATCACCGCCTCGGCATTGCCCAGCTGCTCCGTCATCTCCGCGACGATGGCTTCTTTTTCGTCTCTCTGCAGCGGCATGTGGACTCCTTTCTCGACGTCCTGCCCGGCGCGCGGCCAAAGCAAAGGACCTCGTGGCCTGGAGGCACACGAGGTCGCGGTCCGCCGGAAGCTCTCCCCGCGGTTAAGCGCTCAACGCTTCGTGCCTCGGCGGGCCCGGGTCGCCAGCGACCCGGCTTAGGCGCGAGTGGCTCGCGCACCTGCTGTCTCAGGCCTATCGGTTGTCCGAAAGCTGTCGGATTATACGGCTCCGACCCGGCCGATCCAAACTATGCCCATCCGCGCGTACGCGACCGCGAGCACGAGCCGCCAGGCTCGGGCAGCAGCACGATGCCCCAAAACGCTCCGGCTACTCGGCCAGCGCCAGAGTGGTCGGGAGGTCCAGGCGGATGCCCGGGCCCATCGTCGTCGTGAGCGTCGCCGAGCGCACGTACGTGCCCTTGGCTCCCGGCGGACGGGCGCGCACCACCGCGTCGACTGCAGACGACAGGTTGTCGGCCAGGTACTCCTCCGAGAAGCTCACGCGGCCGATGGGGATGTGCAGGTTGGCGGTCTTGTCGAGCCGGAACTCCATGCGCCCGGCCTTCGTCTCCTCGACCACGCGCGCAACGTCCTCGTCTGCGACCACCGTGCCGGCCTTGGGGCTCGGCATCAAGCCGCGTGGGCCCAGCACCGGGCCGAGCTTGCCGACCACTCGCATCATCGGCTGCGTCGCGACGACCACGTCGAAGTCCAGCCATCCGCCGCGGATCTTCTCGGCCAGGTCATCCCCACCGACATGGTCGGCGCCTGCGGCCTCGGCGTTTCGCGCGGCCTCGCCCTCGGCGAAGACGAGGATCCGCACTTCGCGGCCCGTGCCGTGCGGCAGCGTCATGACGCCGCGCACCTGCTGATCGGCGTGACGTGGGTCGACGCCCAGGCGCATGTGCAGCTCGACCGTCTCATCGAACTTGGCGTAGGCGGCGTCCTTCGCCAGGGCGATCGCCTCTTCCGGCCCGTACGTCCGGTCGCGGTCCACCTTGGCAAGCGCCTCCTGCCTGTTCTTCCCCTTGTTCGCCATCTCAGTCCTCCACCACGCCGATGCCCATCGAGCGGGCCGTGCCCTCGATCATGCGCATCGCCTGATCAACGTCGTACGCGTTGAGGTCGGCCATCTTCTTCTCGGCGATCTCGCGCACCTGACTGCGCTTCACCGTGCCGACGCGCTCCAGCAACGGGTTGGCGGCAGCCTTCTCGATGCCGGCCGCCTTCAGGAGCAGCGCGCTCGCCGGCGGCGTCTTGGTGATGAACGAGAACGACCGGTCCTGGAACACCGTGATCTCGACCGGAACGATCTCGCCGATCTGGTTGGCCGTCCGCGCGTTGTATTCCTTCACGAACTGCATGATGTTCACGCCGTGCTGGCCAAGCGCCGGGCCAATCGGCTGTCCGGGCGTCGCCTGTCCGGCGGGGATCTGCAGCTTGATCAGGGCCATGACTTTCTGGGCCATCGGTAGTCTCCGCGATGTAGCTTGCTAGTCTCTAAGCTCGTGCGCCGCTACGGCGCTCACACCTTCTCCACTTGCAGGAAGTCCAGCTCGACGGGTGTCTCGCGCCCGAAGAAGTTCACCATCAGGCGGACCTTGCCGCGCTCCATGTCGATCTCGTCGACGACGCCGTGGAAGTCGTTGAACGGGCCGTCCACGATCCTGACGTTCTGCCCCGTGCGGAAGCTCACGCGGATCGTGGGCTCGTCGGACTCCATGCGGCGCATGATGCGCCGTACGTCGTCCTCGCGCAGCGGCGTCGGCCGCAGGCGGTCGGACGCGTCAGTGCCGGAGCCGACGAAACCGGTGACCGCCGGCGTGTTCCGCACCACCGACCACGACTCGTCGGTCAGCAGCATGCGCACCAGGACATAGCCGGGGAAGATCTTGCGCTCTACGATGCGGCGCTGCCCGTCCTTTATGTCCACTTCCTCCTCGATGGGGACTACGACCTGGAAGATCTGGTCGAGCATGCCCATCGACTCGATGCGGTGCTCTAGGTTCTGCTTCACCTTGTTCTCGTAGCCGGAGTACGTGTGCACCACGTACCATTCAGCGTCGTCCGGTATCTCGATCGGCTCCGGGGCGGGTTCGGGCTCGGGCTCGGGCTCGGGCTCGGGCTCCGGCTCGGGATCCGGCTCCGGCTCGGGT
>JBJYWW010000114.1:0-7088 GCA_046259645.1 Anaerolineae bacterium | reverse complement strand
CCCCCCGCGCGGCAATCGACTTCGCCCCTCCACCCCCGGAGCTGACCGGCTGCCACCTGTCAGATGCCGTCGTCAGGGCGGCCGCCGGCGGGACGGTGACCCGCTCGCGCAGCTCGGGTGTAGTAGTCGACCTGGACGGCGACGGCTTCGAGGGCAGTGGCTGGACGCACGTGTACAGCCACCTCGCCGCCACTGGCCGCATCGCCGTCGGCGAGGAGGTCGAGCGCGGCGACCCGTTGGGTTTCCCATCGTGCGAGGGCGGGCTGCCGACTGTGTCGCGAGTCGCGTTCTCCAGACGCTACAACGGCGAGTGGGTGCCGGTCGACAGCGCGGCAGCGCCCTTGGTGCTGGGAGGGTGGACGGCTTCCGCGGGCGAGGAGTCGCGGCAGGGGTGGCTGACGCACCCGAGCCTCGGCCCGCGTGAGGCGACGCCGGCCAAGGAGCCGACGGTGAACGGCGTCGCGGCCGTGCCGGGCACCGGTTGACACGCTCCTGATTCGGCCGGGCAGTAGTGACAGTCTGAGCACGCAGGCATGGAAGGGAGCTAGCCGTGAGCCTATATCAGCAGGCGCGCCGATTGGCTCGCGTACGAACCTACCTGATCATCACCGTGGTGGTCGCCGGAATGCTGGCCGCCCTTGTCGGGCCCTATCTGGATCGGCTTGCCGGCACGTGTCCCGAGCCGCCGGTCTACACCGCGGATGTCACGGAGGAGACGCGCGCCCAGGTCGACGCGCTCTACGACGCCGGGCTGCTCTACTGCAGCAACCCGGAGGACGTCGAGGGGCTGGGAACCGTGAACGGGCGCGTCTACTGGGGCTCTGACGGGGTGAGCAGCGTGCTCTACTTCCCGGCCGAGAGCCTGGCGGGCGTTGGGGTGCCGCGCTACGGCGTCGGTGAGGACGCGCGCTCCGGCGCGTACAACCTCGGGCCGCCCGGGTCCTCTCCGCCGCTCGGCTACGGCGAGGTTCGCGCGGGCCGCACCGCTTGGATCAACCAGGCTCCCGAGGGCGCCAGCTACTTCTATCGCTTCCAAGGGGCACCGGCGGACGTCGACAACGTGGCGACCCTCGACATCAAGGGACCGGCCGCCGATCAGGCCGGCGTCAGCGGTCGCGACGTCTTCCGCGATCTCGAGATCGCCTGGGACTGGGTGCAGCGCAAGCCCGCCACCGAGATAGGCAGCACCACGAAGCGCATCATCTTGCCCATAGTGCCCGAGCGTTGGTTCGAGGTGCGCAAGCTGTCGATGGAGCCTGAGCTGCTGGATGAAGAGGGCTTCCCCAGCTACAGCGCGCTGCGCGACCTGGCGCCGACCGAGCCCATGCTCTACCAAGTGGCCAGCGGCCTGCTCGGGACCACGGTCTGGGTTGCCGGCACCTCCGTCGACCTGACCCCTAGCCTCGTGCTGGTCGGACCGGACGGCGCGCCCGACGTCATCGAGCCGATCGCCGACGGGGCGTGGGCAAGCGACACGACAGCGGTCCAGCTGCGTCACTTCGCGTTCGAGCCTCTCCCAGCCGGCGGGGTCTACGAGGTGCGCTACTGGAGCGATGCCGGGGCCCGCGGGACCAGCGAACCGGACTACACGTGGACAGTGGTGGCGCCGTAGTGGGCCAGGGCCGCGCACACGCCGACAGCGACGCCGCGCCGTCGCCGGCCGAGCTGCGCCTGTGGCTCGACGAGGCGACGGACATCGCCCGGCGCGCCGGCGAGCTGGTCGCCGATCGTTACTCTCTGGCGCACCAGGAGACGCAGAAGGGCCACGCCCACAACCTGGTGACCGAGACCGACCACGCCTCGGAGGAGCTGATCGTGGGCGAGGTCGCGCGCCGATTCCCGGGGCACTCGATCCGGGCCGAGGAGGGACGCGATCGCGCCGGCGCCGACATCGTTTGGGTCGTCGACCCGCTGGACGGCACCAACAACTTCGCCCACGGCTTCCCGGTGTTCGCGGTGAGCATGGCCGCGATGCGCGAGGGCGATGTGTTGGTGGGCGTGACGTACGACCCCCTGCGCGACGAGCTCTTCGCCGGGGTGCGTGGCGGCGGCGCCACCTTGAACGGCCGGCCCTTGGCGGTCTCCGCGCGCTCGAACCTGGCCGAGTCCCTTGTCGCCACCGGCTTCCCGTACGACAAGGCCACCAACCCCGACAACAACGTACCGCAGTTCGCCGCCGTCGCCCCGCGTGTGCGCGGCATCCGGCGCGCCGGCAGCGCGGCGCTCGACCTGGCCTACGTGGCGGCGGGGCGCCTCGAGGCCTACTGGGAGCGGGGTACCAACGCCTGGGACGTCGCGGCGGGGATCCTGTTCGTGCTGGAGGCGGGCGGGGAGGTCACCGACTACGACGGGAGAGCGGCGACCGTCGACGGCGGTCGGTTCGTTGCCTCGAACGGCCGCGTGCACGACGAGCTGGTGTCCCGGCTGAAAGCAGCCTCCGCTCAGGCGTGACGCTCGAGCCACAGCCAGGCGGGTACCGTCACGCACGTCGCGGCAATCAGCCACGATAGGGCGCTGCCCGGTCCGAGCCCCAGCGCGGGCATGAGCACGGCTGCCAGCAGCGCGTAGGTGGCCACGCTGGTCGAGCCCAGCATCATCGGCCCGACGGCGCCCACCGGCACTGCCTCGCCTTGGGACAGCCACAGCGACACCATCGTGGTGAGGAAGATCGCCGGGAAGACCGCCACGATGCCGGCCGCGACCGCGCCGCCCTTGTCGGCCAGCCAGACTGCCGTCCCGACGGCCGCGGCGGCAAGCAGCCCCCGCGCCAGCAACGTCAGCACTCCCACGTGCCGCGTGCCCCGGGGCGCGGGTGGCGCGTTACGACACGCGGCGGCGCCCACGCCGGCCAGCACGAGCGTCAGCGCGACCCCGACCAGCAGGAGCGGGACCGCTGTCTCGCGGAGGGCCGCGGTGGCGTGCATCGTGGCGACGGCCGCAAGGGACCACGCCGCGAGGGAGAGCCCCGTCATCAGGGCGAGTCGAGCGCCGACGGACCGGCCGGGCAGGTGTGGCGGCAGCACGCGCCAAAGGTAGAGGAAGCCGGCGTTGAGCAGCATGCCCGCCGGCGCCACCGCCATGGCGGCCCTGAAGTCCGCCGCGCCGGCACTCCCCACGAGGATGCCGGCGGCCGCCGGCACGATCGTCGTCGGGACGGTGCCGATTAGGCCGCCGGCGCGGCCGCCCCACCGCTCGATGGCCATCGTGACGCCGATGGCTACCGCTCCGGCCAGCGCCGCCGGAACGAGCACGGCCAGCGACCCGGTCCCGGTCATGCGCCGCTGCCGCGGCTAGCCGAGGAGCCGACCGCGTGATCCACGGCCCGAAGGTTAGCAGCGCTGCTGCCGCGCACAAGCGGTGCGCCGCGGGTCGGGACGGCTATAATTCGCGCGCCGAGACACGAGCCCTGGAGGAGTCGCATGAGCAATCCCACCGCCGGTGAGACGAGCGCCGCCGCCCCCGAGTCACGCCCCCGTTTCAAATGGGAGGACCCGTTCCTGCTGGAGGCCCAACTCACCGAGGAAGAGCGGATGATCCGCGACGTGGCGCGCGACTACGCCCAGGAGCAGCTAATGCCCGGCGTGATCAACGCCTTCCGCAACGAGGTGTTCGACGTCGAGATCTATCGCCAGATGGGCGAGCTCGGGCTGCACGGGCCGACGATCGAAGGCTACGGCTGCGCCGGCGCCAGCCACGTAGCGTACGGGCTGATCGCGCGCGAGCTGGAGCGCGTCGACTCGGGCTACCGCTCGTGCATGAGCGTGCAGACCAGCCTCGTGATGCACCCGATCCACAGGTTCGGGAGCGAGGAGCAGCGCCAGAAGTACCTGCCGAAGCTGGCGAGCGGCGAGCTCATCGGCTGCTTCGGGCTGACCGAGCCCGACCATGGCTCCGACCCGGGCTCCATGGTCACTCGCGCGCGCAAGGTCGACGGCGGCTATCGGATCACCGGCTCCAAGACGTGGATCACCAGCTCGTCCATCGCCGACGTCAGCATCGTGTGGGCCAAGGACGACGACGGAGTCATCCGCGGGTTCATCGTCGAGTCCGGCTCGGACGGGCTCGAGGCGCCGGCCATCGAGGGCAAGTTCTCGCTCAGGGCGTCCAACACCGGGATGATCCTGCTGGACGATGTCTTCGTGCCGGACGACAACATGCTGCCCCTCGCGCGCGGGCTGAGCGGTCCGTTCTCCTGCCTGAACAAGGCCCGCTACGGCATCGCGTGGGGCGCCCTCGGCGCGGCCGAGTTCTGCTGGCACGCCGCGCGGCAGTACACGCTCGACCGCGAGCAGTTCGAGCGCCCGCTCGCAGCCACCCAGCTCATACAGTGGAAGCTCGCCAACATGCAGACGGAGATCGCGATCGGTCTCCAGGCGTGCTTCCGCGTTGGGCGGCTGATCGACGAGGGTCGGTGCCCTCCTGAGAACATCTCGTTGATAAAGCGCAACTCGTGCGGCAAGGCGCTCGACATCGCGAGGGCGGCGCGCGACATGCACGGCGCCAACGGCGTCTCGGACGAGTACCACGTCATCCGCCACGCGATGAACCTAGAGGGCGTGAACACCTACGAGGGCACGCACGACATCCACGCGCTGATTCTCGGCCGCGCCCAGACCGGGATCCCCGCGTTCCAGGCCCAGTAGGTCCGCGGCAGGCGCTCAGGGCGTCCGCGGCGTGCATGCGCGAGGCCGGGTCCTGGTCGTGACGACATCGATGGCCGAGACCAGGTTGCTGTCGTTCCTCGAGGCGGCCGCACCGACCGTGGTGCTGGCCGAGAACGGCGCCGACCCGATGGATCAACCCGACGGAGCGCTGCTGGTGACGATCGCTGACGGCGCTCCAGCGGCGGGCGGCTCCCCTGTTACGCCCGCCCCCGGCTCAAGCACCGAGCACTTGCTCGACGCCGAGCCGAGCTCGGCAGGACCGGGCGCGGTCGTGGCGCGGTTGCCCCTGGGCTCCGCGCGAGGATCCGAGGTAGTCACGCTGACGGTCGTCGGAGCCGGGCTGGAGCCCGACGCTCAGGCGGTGCTCGCCGAGATAGCCCGCGCCGACAGCGACGACGCGCCGACCCGACCACTGGACGAGACCTCGGGTGCGGTGCTCTGGTGCTTGGCGCGTGCCAGGCGGGCCGAGCGCGTGCTGGAGGTCGGCACCGGCGCTGGCGCGGCCACGGTGTGGCTGGGCAGTGCGGTCGCCGGCCGCGGCGGGACCGTAACGTCGCTAGAGCGCGACTCCGCCATGCGCACGCTAGCGCGCCGGAACCTGCGGCGCGCCGGGCTGACCGACGCCGTCGACCTGCGACTCGGCGTGGCCGAGAGGCTCCTGCCCCGCCTGAGCGGGCCCTTCGATCTCGTGCTGCTCGACCACGACCCGTCCGACCGACCCGACGACCTGCTGGCAGTGCTGCCGGCCTGCGCCCCGGACGCGCTCGTCGTGTCGCCCGGCGCGCGGCGCGACTCGGCGGGACTGGCTCTCTACAACGCCACGGTCGCCTCGCACCCGGCCGTGAAGCGCACTATCTACCTCGCGACCCCGGCCGGCCTGACGCTGTCGCTTCTGAGGTGAGGCGCCTGCCCGGACGGGTCGCCGCCTCCCGGCTGCGTGCCGGCTCGCGATGACCTAGCCGCACCTGACGGCTATCGCTGTTGAGTTGTGGCGCCTCCCGGCGGCGGCCGCCGACGGCGGTGCGGCCGGTCCCGGCGACGCCGCGCCTTGACGCCAGGTGCCTGGGGTTTACCATACGGCCACGTCACTACACTGGGAGCAAACGAGCAATGGCATCAGCATCGGACACTGGGTTCAGGAAGATCGGCGTCGTGGGTTGCGGACTGATGGGCGTCGGCATAGTCGAGGTGTGCGCGCGCTCCGGCTACGACGTCGTGGTGAGCGAGATCTCGCAGGAGCTGCTCCATAGCGGCCTCGGGCGCTTGCGGAAGTCGCTCGATCGCGGGCTGGAGAAGGGCAAGCTGACGGCGGCCGACCACGCGGCCGCGCTCGATCGCGTCCGCGGCACGACCGAGGTGGGCGATTTCTCCGACTGCGACCTGGTCATCGAGGCCGCGGTGGAGAACCTCGATCTCAAGCGCGGCATCTTCGCCAAGCTCGACGAGGTCACGCCCCAACGCGCGATCCTCGCGTCGAACACGTCGTCGATCAGCATCACCAAGCTCGCCGCGGCGACCGAGCGCCCGAGCCAAGTGATCGGCCTGCACTTCTTCAACCCGGTCCCGGTGATGAAGCTGCTGGAGATCGTGCGGGGCATCCAGACGTCCGACGGGACCTTCGATGCCGCCAAGGCGTTCGGCGACTCGCTCGGCAAGACCATCGTCGTCGCGGGCAAGGACAACCCAGGCTTTATCGTCAACCTGTTGTTCGTGCCCTACGGCATGGACGCGATCCGCGGCCTGGAGGACGGCGTGGCGACGATGGAGGACTTCGACACGGCGATGCGGCTGGGCATGGCGCACCCGATGGGCCCGTTCGAGCTCATGGATTTCGTCGGCCTGGACACGATGCTGTTCATCGCCGACGCCATGTACGAGGACACGAAGGACCCCCGCTACGCCGCGCCGGCGCTCCTCAGGCGCATGGTCACGGCGGGGTACCTGGGACGCAAGACCGGTCGCGGCTTCTACGACTACGGATAGCAGGCGGCGAAGGCCGCCCAGGGCGGCAAGCGCGAAGCCGGGCTAATCGCGGCGTCCTGCCGCGGGGCGGGCCCAGGCTCACTGCGGCGTGTTGCCGCGGGTCGGGCGAAGGCCGACCCCTGCGTGCTGCCGCGGGGCGGACTAGCTACCGCAGATAGTCGCGGAGCTTGCGGCTGCGAGTCGGGTGGCGCAGGCGGCGGATGGCCTTGGTCTCGATCTGCCTGATGCGCTCGCGGGTGACGCCGAACCTGGCGCCGACCTCCTCGAGCGTGTGCGCGGTGCCGTCGATCAGGCCGTAGCGCAACCCGAGGACTTGCGCCTCGCGCTGCGACAAGCTGCCCAGGACGAGCTCGATCTCCTCCCGGAGCATCTCGCGGCCCGCCTGCTCGGTCGGCTCCGGTGCGTCCTCGTCCGGCAGGAAGTCGCCCAGCTCGGAGTCGG
>JBJYWW010000113.1:0-6461 GCA_046259645.1 Anaerolineae bacterium | reverse complement strand
GCTTCCCACCGGGGGCTTTCGCCACCCTGCTCGTCGGCTCCGCCGCGGTTGAAGGGGTGATAGCCGACCAGCGCGTGGCGGCCGTTACCCTCACGGGAAGCACGTCCGCGGGACGGGCGGTCGCACGCGCCGCTGGCGACCGCCTGAAGAAGTCGGTGTTGGAGCTAGGCGGCAGCGACCCGTACGTGATCCTGGCCGATGCCGACCTGGAGGCAGCTGCCGAGGCGTGCGCGACGGCTAGGCTGATCAACAGCGGCCAGAGCTGCATCGCCGCCAAGCGCTTCGTGGTGGTGGACGACGTGCGGGCCGAGTTCGAGACCCTTCTTACCGCTCGGATGGCCTCCGCCGTCGTCGGCGATCCCACCGCGGAGACCACGGAGGTCGGACCTCTAGCGCGGGCCGATCTGCGTGACGAGCTGCACGACCAGGTTCTGCGAACAGTCGCGGCGGGGGCGCGCCTGACCCTCGGCGGCGAGGTCCCGATGGGCCCCGGCGCGTTCTATCCGCCGACGGTCCTCGCCGACGTGCCGCCGGGCAGCGCCGCCTACACCGAGGAGTTGTTCGGGCCGGTAGCCGCGATCATCCCGGCGGCCGACGAGCGCGACGCGATCCGCATCGCCAACGACAGCGTGTTCGGGCTCGGTGCCGCGGTGTTCACCACGGACGTCCAGCGCGGGGCGCGCATTGCCGCCGACGAGCTCGAGGCAGGGAGCTGCTTCGTGAACGCGTTCGTGCGCTCGGATCCGCGGCTGCCGTTCGGCGGCGTCAAGGAGTCCGGTTACGGCCGCGAGCTGGCCAGCCACGGCATCCGCGAGTTCGTCAACGTCAAGACCGTGTACGTGGCTTAGCCGCCCGGCTCCGCTCCCACAATCCCGTGCCGGAATCCACGGGCCGGACCGCCGCCCCGCCTGGCCGCCTGCAGCGATCCTCGACTCTAGCTGGCTTCGCTCACACCCAGCGCGGCGACGTCAGGCGGCGCCGTCTCCGGCTCCGGCCAGGCCACGGCGGCTAGCTCTTCCGCCGGGATCTCGGCGACCGGGCGCAGCCACAGGCCGAGGATGTGCCCGGCCAGGGCGCGGAGCACGTCCTGCGCAGCGCTGACGTTGGTCTTCGCCGAGGCGGCCAGGATGTCGTCTGCCAGATGGAGAACCACCTCCACGGCCGTCGGCGTGTCGAGGTCGTCGTCGAGCGCCGAAGTGAAGCGGGGTCCGTAGGTGGCCGGGTCCAAGGCCGGTGCGTCCGCCGGTCCGGCGTGGGTAGCGATGGCGGCGTGAAGAGTGCGGACCCAGGCGTCAGTCGCGGCGAGCGCGTCCGGGTCCCACTCCCACGCCTGCCGATAATGGCTGCGCAGCAAGTACAGGCGGATCGTGTCGGGATGCCATGAGTCCAGCAGGTCTCGAACCAGGACGAGGTTGCCCAGGCTCTTGGACATCTTCTCGCCGTCCATCCGCACCATCGCCACGTGCGCCCAGAAGCGGGTGAACGCGCCGCCGTCGCCGATGGCGTCACACTGCGCGATCTCGCACGCGTGGTGCGGGAAGAGCAGGTCGCGCCCGCCGCCGTGGATGTCGACGGTGCCGCGGAGGAGCTGGGTCGCCATCGTCGAGCACTCGATGTGCCAGCCCGGACGGCCAAGCCCCCACGGGCTGCGCCACGCCGGCTCACCCGGCTTGCCGGCTTGCCACAGGACGAAGTCGAGCGGATCGTCCTTGTCGGGGTCGTCCGGGACGTTGCCGCGCTCGTTGGCCGTCGCCAGCATCTGCTCGGGCTCCAGCCCGGAGAGCGCGCCGAAGCCCTCGTCGCCGCTGACACGGAAGTAGACGTTGCCGTTGCGCTCGTAAGCCGCTCCGGCGTCGATGAGCGCCGCCACATGCTCCTGTATCTGAGGGATGTACGCCGTGGCGCCGGGGAACGCGTCGGGCGGCCGGACGTTCAGCGCCTGCATGTCGCGGACGAACCGGGTCGTCCACTCCTCGCCGAGTGACCGCCAGTCCGTTCCCACCTCGGCGGCGCGCTTGAGCACGTCGTCGTCGATGTCGGTCAGGTTCTGCACGTACCTGACGGGCCAGGCGTGCACGGTCTCGAGATGGCGCATGAGCACATCGAACACCACGTACGTGAAGGCGTGTCCGAGGTGGGTGGTGTCGTAGGGCGTGATGCCGCACACGTACACGGCGACCGTTTGGCCGGGCCGAGGGCGGAAGCGCTCGACCGAGCCGGTGAGAGTGTTGAACAGGCGCATGGTGTGCTCGCGATTGGCTGTCGGCTGTCGGCCCCGGCCGAAGCGGGCGCGCGGTGCCGAGCGCACTCAGGCGCCGGCTCGGCGACGGTCACACTGCCGCGACCGGCGCGGTGCGGCAAGGCTCAGCGAGTATAGGAGGTACGGAAGTGCCGGACAAGCAGGCGGGCGCGACGCAAGCGGCGGCCGCGCCGCGTGTCGTGCCTCGCGCCGAGAAGTTGCTGTAGAATTGCGCGCGATGCAGACTGAGCGGCCGCGCCTCCGCGCCCCCGACCGCCGGGCCGCGGCAGCGGCTCTGGCCGCCGCGGCGACGGCCGCGGTCGCCGCCGCGGTCGCGGGGTGTGCTGCCCCGACGACCCACGGCCCCGTCGCACCGGACGGCATCGAGATGACGCCGGTCGCGCTGGTCGGCGGGGTGGTCCAGACGCCGACACCGACTCCCGGGCCCTCGCCGACGCCACGCGTCAACCCGACGAGCGTGACGCCGCCCCCTGAGCCGCTCAACGCGGCGCACAACGTCGGCGTATCCGTCTATGCCGACGGCGTGGGGGGCGTCCGCATGCTCGCGCTGTCGCCCAGCGGTACCGACCTCTTCGGAACGGTGCCGGAGCGCAACCAGATCATCGTGATGCCCGACCGGGACCGCGACGGCGTGGCCGACGGCGTGACCGTCTTCGACCAGGGCGGGCTGCTGAACAAGCCCAACGGCCTGGCGTTCCACGACGGCCACTTGTACGTGGCCAACACAGACGGCGTAGTGCGATACCGCTACACGGACGGGGACCTGGCCGCGCTCGAGGCTCCGGAGTTCCTGGTCGATCTGCCCGGAGAGGGTCTCAACTGGGATCGGAGCCTGCTCTTCGGCCCCGACGGCGAGATGTACGTGGCGATCGGCTCTAGCTGCGACGTGTGCGTCGAGACTGACATCCGCAGGGCGGCGATCCTCCGCTTCGAGCCCGAGGCGGGCGGCACGTCGCTCTTCGCCAAGGGTCTCCGTCACCCTGTGGGGATGGCCTTCGAGCCCTTGACGGGCACGCTGTGGGCGACCGATGCCGGCCGGGACGGCCTGGGGCAGGACAAGCCCGTCGAGGAGATCAACCAGGTAGTCCCGGGCGCCGACTACGGCTGGCCATACTGCTACGGCGACCAGGCCCACGACAACGAGCTGCGCGTGGGAGATGACTACTGCCAGGGCACCTTCCCGCCGGTAATCAAGCTCGCTCCCCACTCGTCACCCAGCGGAATCCTGTTCTACGCGTCCGACTCGCTGACCGCCTTCCCGGCGGAGTATCAGGGCGGCATGTTCGTGGCGCAGCACGGTGCCATACGCAAGTACCTGCCGACCGGCTATAGCATCGTGTTCCTGCCGTTCGAGGAGGGTCGGCCGACCGGCGAGGTTCGGTCAGTCGTGGACGGCTGGCTGCGCCCCGACACGCGGCGCTGGGGCAGCCCGGTCGACCTCGTCCAGACGCCGGACGGCGCGCTGCTGGTATCGGACGATGGTGGCGGGCGAGTCTACCGCGTCTACTACTACGGCCCGCGGCCCACCGCCACGCCGATCACGATCCCGTAGCGCGGCTTTGCTATAATCCGGACCGCCACAGTCAATGGATGCGCCCCGTCAGGAGAGGTGCCGCTCATGAATCGGGTTCTCCGTGCGTTGTTCGTCGTCGTGGGACTCGCCGTCGCCGTCGCCGAGGCGCCTAGGCCCGTCGCGGGGCAGGACGCCGGCTGGCTCTACATAAACACCACCGAGGACCTGACGATCTCTGGTGAGCAGTGCCTGCCGCAGCAGGTGTGCACTCTGCGTGCCGCGCTGCTGAAGGCCGAGGGCCGCCAGGGCGTGATCACCGCGTGCTTCGATCCGGCCGAGGTGCCCGAGGCAATGGGCTGCCCGGAGCGCGCAACGCCGCTGACGACGGAAGATCCGAACTACGATCCCGAGACGGGCAAGTGGGTCCTCGAGTATGCCAAGGGCGCCAACTCGTTCGACCTCAGCAAGGGCGGCACCATCATCGACTTCACCCGCACGTTGAGCGGCTGGGACGGGCCCGAGGACAACCGCATGGTGTTGGACGCCGACATCACGCGCGACGACGAAGACCGCAAGCCTACTGAGGCCTTCATCATCGAGGGCAGCGACAACGTGATCGCCGGCCTCGAGATCCGCGGCACGTACTCGATCGCCGCCATCATGGTGCGGCGCGGGGCGTCGAACAACCAGTTCGGTCCGGGCCTCGTGCTGGCCGGCATCAACGAAGGCGTGGGGCTGTCGCTGGAGAGCGCCAACACCGTCGGCAACAAGCTCATCGGCAGCTGGTGCGGGATCACTGGCGACGGCACCGAGGTGGCCGGGCTGCGCGATCACTGCGTGAGGATATTCGGCGGCGCGAGCGCCAACGTCGTAGGTGGTCCCGACCCGGCCGACCGCAACATTCTCGCCGCGAACGAACGCGGATCGGGAGTGGTGGTGCAGGGCGCCGAGACGCGCGACAACGTGGTGCAAGGCAACTGGATCGGGCTGGACCTGATCGGCGAGCAGGCACTGCCCAACGACGGCGGCGTGCAAGTGGTCGAAGGCGCCATCGGAACGCGCATCATCGACAACGTCATCAGCGGCAATCGAAACATCGGCATCGCCGTGTCTGGCGAGACGCTCGGCACCGTGATCGAGGACAACGTGATCGGACGCTCGGTCGGCGGCGGGCGATGCGTCGGGAACGGGCGCGGCATCAGCATCGACGCTGGGGCGGGCGAGATGCGCATTGCCGGAAACACGATTCACTGCAACGAGCGGGCGGGAATAATCGTGCGCAGCGCCTCGAGCACGGCGGTTCACATAACGAAGAACAGCATCACCAAGAACAGCCAGAATCCGATCGACCTCGCGGCTGGCGCCAACGAGGGCATCGCACCGCCACACGTCGACGTGATCTCGGGGACGGAGATCCGCGGCCGGGCCTGCCCCAGTTGCACGGTCGAGTTCTTCACAGACCCGGCGGGCGAGGCCGAGGTGTTCGAAGGTGAGGTGGTCGCCGGCGCGGCAGACGGCACGTTCGAGTTCGAGAAGCCGGCAGGCTTCAAGTACAACGGGCTGCGCGCCACCATGACCGACGGCGCGAACACCTCGGCGCTCAGCGACGAGAGCTTCGTGCCCCGCGTGCGGCCGACGCATACGCCATTCGGCAACAAGACGCCCACGCCGCGACCAACCGACACCAACCCTGCCTTCCGCTACGTCTACATGCCGTGGGCTAGCGTGGGCAACGTGCGCTAGGCGTGCCGCTCTCGGAGTGATCGCCCCGCACATCGCTCCCGGTCAACGCCCCCTGGCCGTCGTCCTCGTGGCGGCAGTGACGTCCGCGCTCACGTCCGCGGCCGCGGCGCCGACATCAAAGTCCGACCGCTCGGCATCGGTGCCCTCCGTCCGAGTGGCGGTCGGGCTGGCGCACGTCGACCTGATGGACCTCCACGTCGAGCGCCTTCCGGGCGGCGGCACGACGAAGCGCGAGGTCCTCGAGCCGGGCGAGGTCGACGAGCGCTACGACAAGGCAGTAGCCGCCGGCGCGGCCTGGAACCGGTGGTCCCTGTACTGGGACATGGTGGACGCTTCGGGCGGCTACGACTGGTCCGTGGCCGACGACATCGTCGAGCGCGACCGCGACGCCGGGCTCCGGACGCTGGCGATCCTGCAGGGAACGCCCGCCCGCTATTCCACCAGCGGCTCGCCGGATGTGGTCCCACCGCGCGTGGGCGGCGGCACGCCGGGCCGGATCCACGGGCTCACGGACGTCGATGGCGCGGTGCCAGTCGCGATCCAAGCCGCCGTCCCGAAAGGGCTCGACGAGCCCGCGTTCCTGGACGCCGGCGGCGTGGGAACCGACGACCCGGAGCTGGCTGACCACTACAATCCCGCCAACCCTTGGGCCGCCTTCGTCGCTGAGGCAGTCGGGCGCTACCGGCCCGGCGGCGCCCTGGCGCTGTCCCGCGGCTGGGGCGATTCCGACGGCATCCGGGCGTGGGAGGTCGGCAACGAGCCCAACCTGCGCCAGTTCTGGGACGGATCAGCCGCCGAGTTCGCGCGCTACCTGGAGGTCGCGTACGTGGTCGTCCGGTGGGCGGACTCGGCCGCCACGGTCGTGCACGACCTTGTTCACGGCTGTGAACGCCGCGGCGAAATCCCGGCCGCATCTGGACTGGACGGAGCTGAGCTCGCTGCGCA
>JBJYWW010000112.1:0-19977 GCA_046259645.1 Anaerolineae bacterium | reverse complement strand
TGTACCTCCGTTGGGCCGATCGCAACGACATGAAGACGGACGTCGTCGACGCGATGCCGGGCGAGGAGGCGGGGCTCAAGAGCACCACGCTGACAGTCAGCGGGCCTTACGCCTACGGCCTGTTGCGCAGCGAGCGCGGCGTGCACCGGCTGGTCAGGATCTCGCCGTTCGATGCGTCCGCGCGACGTCACACCAGCTTCGCGCTGGTGGAGGTGTCGCCGGTAATCGACGACGAGGTGGCCGTCGAGATTCACGACGAAGACCTGCGCGTCGATGTCTTCCGGGCGAGCGGGGCGGGCGGTCAGCACGTCAATAAGACCTCCAGCGCCGTGCGAATGACTCATGAGCCGACGGGCATCGTGGTGTCCTGCCAGAACGAGCGATCGCAGGCCCAGAATCGGGCCACGTCGCTCAAGATCCTGCGCGCTCGACTCGTCGAGCTCGAGCTGGAGAAGCGCGAGGCCGAGCAGGCGCGGCTCAAGGGGCAGCACGTGGACGCGGGCTGGGGCAACCAGATCAGGTCGTACGTGCTGCATCCGTATCAGATGGTCAAGGACCATCGGACCGGCTTCGAGACGGGCAACACGCAGGCGGTGATCGACGGCGCCATCGAGGGCTTCATTGAGGCTTATCTCCGGCATCAGATCGGCGACGTGGCCACCGAGTAGGGCCACTCGCGCACGAAGGAGGAGCCATGTTCACCGATCGCGCACGCCAGGCCTCGCGCGGGTTCGTCGGGCCGGTCGCCCTGGCGCTTGGCCGCACGGGCGTCTCGCCCAACGGCCTGACCCTGATCGGCAGCGCGCTGCACCTCATCGTGGCCTGGCTCATAGCGGCCGGGCACCTGCCGCTTGGCGGCCTCGCCCTGGTCGTGACGGCCGCATTCGACGGCTTCGACGGGACCCTGGCCAGGCTGACCGGCAAGGCGTCGAACCTGGGTGCGTTCCTCGACAGCACGTTCGACAGGATCTCCGAGATCATCGTGTTCACGGGGCTTCTCGTGTACACGTTGCATGAGGGGATGGACATGGAGTCGGTGCTGGTGCTCGTGACGCTCTCGTTCTCGCTGATGGTGTCCTACACGAGGGCTCGGTCGGAAGCTCTCGGCTGCGGAACCAAGGCCGGCGTCTTCGGACGCCTCGAGAGGATGACCGTGCTCGCGATCGGGTTGATCATCAGCCCGTGGGTGCCGATCGGGTGGACGCTGTGGCTAATGGCCATAGGAGTGGTAGTGACGACCGGGCAGCGGATCGCCGACGTGTATCGCCGCTGTGGTCCCATCTGGGACGCTCAGGCGCGCGAGGCCACCGCCGAAGCCGCTGGAGCGGCCGCCGGAGCGGCCCGAACGGCGGCCGACGTGGGCGGCGTGACGGGGCGCGTCGCCACGGGCGCGCCGGGCGCGAACGCGGACGATGCCGCAAAGCGGTCGGGCGGAGCCGCTTGAGCCGCTTCGGCAAAGATGATGGCCCGGGCGTGAGACGCGCCAGACTCGTCCTGCTAGCGGGGTCCGCGGCAGTCGCCGTGATAGCGGCGCTGCTGCTGGTGCGAGGCGACCGCGTGTGGCGGGCAGCGTACCCTTATCTGCCAGCTAAGGTGCAGGCAGCGCCGTACAAGCTGCGGGAGGTGCTCCCAGGCTCCGACGCGACGCCGGTGCCGTTGCCGACTGTGGCCGGCGTGCACCGTGCGCCGCCAGAGTTGGGCCTGATGGCTGCCGGGTCAGCGGCAGCGGAGACCTCAGCGACGGGGCGCGTCGCGCCGACCGCGAACCTCATGCCGGACGGGCGGAGCACACCGACCGCTGGAGCGGCCCCAGCCGCGCGCCCTACACAGACCGCGCCTCTCGCCGCGACGCAACGACTTGCGCCCACGGCCCCTGCTCCCGAAGCCGAGCCCACCGTGCCGTCCGCGGCGCCGCTCGAGTTGCCGCCGGACGTGGAGTTGCGAGGGCTCAGGCACGAGTACCAGACGTGGAACAACTGCGGGCCGGCCACGATCAGCATGGCTCTGAGCTACTTCGGCCTGCAGGGGGGCCAGGCCGAGGCCGCCACCCACCTCAAGCCGGACCCGAACGACAAGAACGTGTCTCCGGACGAGCTGGCCCGGTACGCGCGCGATCGCGGTCTGCGAGCGCTGGTTCGAGTCGATGGCTCCGATCAGATCCTGCGGTCGCTGCTGGCGCTGGGACTGCCGGTGGTCGTCGAGACGTGGTTCGTGCCGGAGCCGGGCGACGAGATGGGACACTACCGCGTGCTGGTCGGCTACTCCGATGCCGATCACAGCTATGTGGCCGAGGACTCCTACAACGGGTCGGGCGTAGCCCTCGACTACAGCGAGTTCGACAGGCTGTGGCGCGTGTTCAACAGGACATACGTCGTCGTCTACCCGGACGAGCTGTCGGGGTCGGTGGAGGCCGCGGTCGGCGGGGCTATGGACGACGCGACCATGTACGCCGGAGCCGTGGAGCGGGCGCAGGGGGAGCTGTCAGCGCCGGGCGGGTCCGCGGACGGGTACGCCTGGTTCAACCTCGGTGGCGGGCTGCTCGGCCTGGGTGACTCCGCGGGCGCGGTCGCCGCATACGATCGGGCCCGGGACCTCGGCCTGCCGTGGCGCATGCTGTGGTACCAGACCGGACCGTTCGAGGCGTACGCGGCCGAAGGCAGGTGGGCGGACGTCACGGCGCTCGCCGAGGCCAACTTGCGCAACGCCGACAACCTCGAGGAGAGCATCTACTGGCTCGGGCGCGCTCTTGCGGCGCAGGGAGACGCCGAGGGGGCGCGTGGGGCCTGGCGCCGGGCGCTGGAGCTGAACCCCCTGTACTCGCCCGCGGCGGACGCCCTGGGGGCCGACGGGTAGGCGACGCTCGTGACCATCGGTGACTGCCAAACCACACGGCGTCAGTGGTTTGTCAGGTTTGGGTCAGCATGCCGTCCAGCCAACCGGACCAGAGGCTGGTAGGATGGTGTCATAACAAAAGGTGAATGAGGCGTCCCCGTCCGATAGCTGGGGAGCGGAATCGGCGGAGACGATGCTTCACAACCGGTAAACCTCCTTCCTGGGGAAGAGGCGCCTACGGCGCCTCTTCTCACGTTAACCGCTGAACCGGGCAGCCGGGCCGGAGCGTGGCGGGCGGAAGCCCGCAGCCGCGCTGGAGGGTGGCGGGCGGCACCGCGCAGGTGCGAGGGGCGGGGGCTGCGTGGGTGGAACGGGTGCGCCGGTGGCGCCGGTGGCGCTCGCGCCCCGACGCCGCATGTTGAGTGCCGCTGGGCGCTCTGCTATTCTCGGCCTGCGCCGCACGGCGCTGACGACGTTCGCCGCTGGAGGATGACGCATGCACCGGACTCTCGCTTGGGCCAGCGTCTTGGCCCTGGTAGTGCTCGTGACGGGTTGCGAGTCGCAACCCCCGACAGTCACGCCGGCACCCGCCGGCGACGACTCGCAGCAGGGAGCGACGAGCATCGAGATCACGATCGAGCCGCCTGGCTCCGTCGGCGCGCAAGCCGGAGCCGAGGTTCTCGAGGTTGCGGTGCCGCCCATAACGCTGTCGGAGATCACGCCCTACGTCGACGCGGACGGGGCCTTTAGCATCGACCTGCCCGCCGGCTGGCCCGAACAGCGCCAGCCGATGGAGGCGTCGTCCGACATTCGGCTGGGGACGTACTTCCAGCCCTCGACCCGCAACGCGCTGGTCACCATCACTCAGTTCGACAACGGGCAAGCGCCGACGTCGCTCGGCGCGACCGCCAACGACGTCATGCGCAAGAGCGGCGTGATGGACCAGCCGAACTACCTCGAGCTGGGACGTGAGAGCGTGATCGAGCGTGCGGACGACGCTATGCGCATCGAGCTCGCCTACACCCGGTCCGACGGCGTGGACATGCACAGCCTGGTGCTGTTCCAGGTGGACGGGACCACCTTCTCGATGGTTCATGTGGGCGTCGAAGCGGGAAGCTGGGCGGAGAACGAAGGCGTGATCCGCGACATACTGGCGTCGTACCGGGTCCCGGCATCGAGCGGCTAGACGCACATGGAGCGCAATCGCCCGGCCTGACCCAGCGGCAGATCATCGCGTTTGCGGCCCCGGTGTTGATGATGTGGCTGCTCATGGCCCTCGAGCAGCCGATAATCGCCGCGACGATCGCGCGACTGCCCGATCCCGAGGCCAACCTGGCCGCGTTCGGCTTGGCCTTCTCGGTCGCCCTGATCATCGAGAGCCCGGTGATCATGCTGCTGATGGCGGGCACGGCGCTGGCGGACGACCTGAGATCCTACCGCCTGCTGCTTCGCTTTGCCGCCACCATGGCGATCGTGGTTACGATCGTCCACCTGGCGACGGCTCTCACGCCCGCCTACGCGTTGATCATGGGGCGGCTGGTCGGCGCACCCGAGGTCTCCATCGAGCCGGGCCGTCGGGCGCTGGTCATGATGTGGGGCTGGTCGGGGGCGATCGCGTTCCGCCGGCTTTGGCAAGGCGTGATGATCAAGCACGACCGAACCACGCGAGTGGGGTTGACTACGGTCGCGCGGGTCGTCGTGCTGGTTGCCGTCTGCGCGGCCGGCCTCCGACTTCTGAGCCGGCCGGGCGCCGAGCTCGGTGGTCTAGCGCTGAACTGCGCCGTGATCGCGGCGGCGATCGTCGCCTACGTGTTGGTGCGCCCGACCCTGGCGTCGATGAGCGATGACGGCGGCGGCACGCCCCTCGACTACGGGACGTTGCTCTCGTTCTACGTGCCGCTGGCGCTGACGTCGTTCATCCTGCTCGGCAGCTCGCCCCTCATCAGCGTCGGCTTGAGCCGGTCCCCGGAGCCGGTCGTGGCCTTGGCGCTCTGGCCGGTGCTGCTTGGGCTGCTGTTCGTGTTTCGCAGCCCCGGCTACGCGTTTCAGGAAGTGGCGGTCGCTTTGCTCGGCCGACCGGGAGCGCCGCCAGCGCTGGTGCGCTTCACCCGCATCGCCGCGGTCGCCCTCAGCGCGGGGCTGGCGGTGATCGCCCTAACGCCCCTAGCCGACCTGTGGCTCGGCGGCGTGTCCGGCCTGGCGCAGCCGCTCGTCGACGCGTCGCGAGGCCCTCTGCTTCTGCTCACACCCGTGCCCGGGCTCACGATGCTCGCCGCGTGGGCGCGCGCGCGGCTGGTCCAGCAAGGGCGCACGTCGGTGATCACGCAGGCCGTGGCCGTGAACCTCGTCGTGCTGGCGCTGGTGATGGCGCTCGGGCTCGATGTGCTGGCGGCGTCCGCGTCAGGCGCGTCGATTGCGGCCGTGGCGCTGGTGGTCTCGCTCGGAGCGGAGAACGGCTGGCTCAGCTGGCGCCTTCGCGCGGCATAGCCCCCGCCCCTTGCTCGGCCGGAAGTGCGCCAATATAATGCCGCGCCCAAACCGCAGTAGGGAGGAATGATGCCGCTGCCGCCAGATCCAGTCGCGTTCGTGATCCCGTTCATCGACCGTCCGGTGTACTGGTATGGCCTGATGATCACGTTGGGAACGCTGGTCGCGGCGTTCGTGGCGGACCGCGAGGCGCGCAGGCGCGGCGAGAACCCCGATCACGTGTGGAACGCGCTGATCGTGGTCATGATCTTCGGGTTGATTGGCGCGCGCCTGTACCACGTGATCTCGTCGCCCGCGGGTGACACGTCCAACCTGCAGTCTTATCTCGACGACCCCGTCAAGATCATCTCGTTCTGGTCCGGTGGGCTGCGCGGCCTGGGCATCTTCGGGGCATTGGTCGGCGGGGTGTTCGGCCTGTGGCTCTATACCAAGTGGCAGAAGCTGCCGTTTGCGCTGTGGGCCGACATCTGCGTCGTCGGCGTGCCCCTGGGGCAGGCCATCGGGCGCTGGGGCAACTACTTCAACCAGGAGCTCTACGGCGGGCTCACCGACCTGCCTTGGGGCATCCCGATCGATCCCATCTACCGCTTGCCCGAGTTCGCCGCCGAGCCGGCCAGCGCCAGGTTCCACCCGACGTTCCTGTACGAGTCCATCGTCGACTTGCTGATCTTCTTCGTGCTGGCGTATGTGGCGCATCACTGGGAAGAGCACACGGTGCCGGGTGACATCGCGCTGCTGTACTTGATACTCTACCCCCTGGGCCGCTACTTCGTGGAGCTCCAGCGGCCGGACGCATGGCTCATCGCGGGCGTTCCGACGGCGCAGCTGGTCTCGGTGGTGACGATCGTCGGCGCCAGCGCGCTGATGATCTACAGACACCGGGTGTTCCGCCGGATGCCAGGCCAGTCGGCGCCCGCCTAGAGCGCTCCGCGACCGGCAGCGTGGCGTGATTGCCGCCGGCGGCGCGGACGTGGCCGGAGTGTGGCTGGCGGCGTGCATCGCGTCCGCGCTAACGGTCCCCGGGCTCGCCGCGCTGGGGCTGACCGGCCACGACTCGCGCGGCTTCGACCGCCTTGCGCTAGCCGTCGGCGTCAGCGTCGCGCTGTGGCCGCTCGCCTTCCTGTGGACCTCGCTGGTCGGCGTTCGCTGGAGCGCCCCGCTGGTGTGGGCGGCGATGGCCGTGCTTGTTGCGACGGTGGCAGCAGTCTGGTGGCGCAGCCGCCGCGGCGCGACGAGCGGCGGTGACGGCACGCCCGACCGGGAAACAGTGATCACGCCCGGGCGGGAGGCAGTCATCACGGCTGCGGCACCAGGTGCCGTCGGACGCCCCCGCTCTGCAAGCGCCAGTCTGGGTCGCGGCTCTGCCCTGGCGCTCGCCTTCGTGTTGGCCGTCGCCGTGGCGCTGCGAGTGTGGCAGGCGCGCGACCTGGTCGTGACGCCGTGGGTCGACGGCCTCCACCACACGATGATCGTGCAGCTTATTCTCGACGGTGGCGTCGTCCCCGAAGGCTTCCGGCCGTACCTGCCGGTGGATGGCTTCTACTACCACTTCGGGTTCCATGTCGTGGCGGCGGTGGTGTCGTGGTTGTCGGGGGCCCCGGCGGCGTCGGCCACCTTGTGGACCGGTCAGGCGCTTAGCGCGGTATCGTGCCTGACCGTCTACGCGCTCGCGCTGCGCCTCACGAGGAACCGCTCGTCAGCCGTGCTAGCGGCGGCCGTTCCGGCGGCGCTGTACTTCTTCCCGTCGTACTACGTCAGCTGGGGCCGCTTCACGCAGCTGGCAGGGCTGGTGGCGCTGCCAGTGGCGTGGATCCTCGCCGCGGACGCAGCGACCAGGGTGCGGCCCGCGCGGGGCCAGCTGCTGGCCGCGGCGTGCGGCGCCGGGCTGATGCTCGTGCACTACCGGGTGTTCGTCTACTTTCTCATCGGCGTGCTGATAATGGTCGCCTACGGGGCGGCGGTGTGGCGCCGGGCAGGCGACCGCGGGGCGAGGCTGGTGGCGATCAGCGTGGCCGGGGGCGCTCTCGCCGCGCCGTGGCTTGCCGTGAACCTGGTGCCGGGTGTACGGGCGCTGTCGGCGGCCGGCGCAGGCTGGCTCGGCGGTCCGCAAGGGGTGACGGACGTGCCCGCATGGCTCTTCAGGACGGCGTCCAACGCCGTATGGGTCCATATGGGGCTGAGGGGCCTCGTGGTCGGCGTGGTCGCCCGACCCAGATCGACGGCTATGATCGTGTCGTTCCTGGCCCTTGCGTCGCTGGCCGCGTACCCGCAGGTGCTCGGAGTCGCGGGTGTCTCCACGTCGTGGGCCCTGCCCCCGTTCGCGCTGGCGATCAGCGCCTACGTGCCGGTGGCCTTGGGCATGGCGTTGCTGGCGGACGCCGCGCTCGACCTCGGGGTCATGCGGGGCCGCGACTGGTCGCCCGCGGTGATCGCGACCGCCGTGGCGCTGACCGCCGTTGGCGCCGCACAGCTGCGAGACGTGGTCAACTCGGACACGATCATCGCTACGACGGCCGACTTGCGCGCAGCGGAGTGGATCGTCGAGAACACCCCGCCGGACGCGGTCTTCCTGGTCAGCACCTACCACTGGCACCTGGGCACGTATCGCGGCCTGGACGGCGGCTACTGGCTGCCGCTGCTCGCTGGGCGTCACGCGAGCATCCCGCCGTCGTTCTATGTGTACGGAGATCCCGAGTATGCTCGGCGCATCACCGAGACAGCACAGACCGTGCAAGCCGGCGACCAGATGAGCGACGACGAGCTGCTCGGGGCGATGCGGTCGGCCGACGCGGACTTCGTCTACGTCGGTCCGGCGTCCGCCGACACCGATGGCAAGCTGACCGCGGATCGGCTCCGTGAGCATCCGTCGCTGCGCGAGCTTTACGCTGCCGACGACGTTTACGTCTTCGGGCTCGCCGGCGCGCAGCTGCAGTGAGGGATGGGCTGGCGACGTCCCACCACGCGGCGGCGAGGCATTTCGAGGCGCTTGACGGCACGGCTAAACTTGGGCGCGATGCACTCGCGCCGTGCGTGTGGGCCGAGATGGCGTATCAATCGGGCCTCCTCGGCCGTCATGAGGGGCGCGTGACGGGACGGTGCCTGCCCCGATGCGGCAATGGGCAGCGGCAGGGTCAACGAGATTAGGAGTCGGTATGCGCCGGATGTCACCTTCAGGGGCGTGGCGCCTCGGCGCCGGTGTCGTGGCGGTGCTGCTGGTCGCGGTTGCGGCCGCGTTGCTTCTGCCGACCGTCACGCGAGGTCCGGTCGAGAGCCAGGTCGAGAGTCAGTGCAAGGTCGTTCCGCACAAGGTCGCGGACCCGTCAGAGATCGAGCTCGGCCAGACAGTGCGCGTCACCTTGACCCTGGACGCCGACTGCCCGCCGGAGATGTCCCCGATCGACGTCGCGCTGGTGATCGACGTATCCGCGTCGATGGCCAACGAAGGCAAGATGGACAACGCCAAGGCCGCCGCCAACGCGTTCCTGGACGCCATGGACCTCAGCATCTCGCGCGTCGGGCTCGTGACGTTCAATCACCGAGCCGGAGTGCGCTCGCCGCTCGTCGGCGAGGAGGACGAGAAGCGCATACGCGACGCGATCGACGGGCTGATCCCAGGCGGCATGACCGACATCTCGGCGGCTATCGACGTGGCGCACGAGCTGCTCGTGGACAGCGATCGGGGCGAGCCGCTGGCGATGGTGGTCCTCACCGACGGTCGAAACACGGTCTCCGGAGCCGACCCTGTGCCGGTGTCCGCCGATCGCGCCAAGGCGAGCGGCATCACGATCGCGACCGTGTGCGCCGGCGGCGAGTGCGACCCTGACCTAGAGCCCGCCGCGTCGCTGCCGGAGCTGTACTACAACGTCCCCGACACGTCGCTCCTGCCTGAGCTCTACGCCAAGCTTGCCGGCGCCCTGCAGCTCAACGGGATCGCGACGATGACCGTCCGCGACGAGATCCCCGACAACATGCGCTACATCGAGGGATCGGCCGTGCCGCCGCCGGCGCGCGTCGGGGCGGCGCCGGGCGCCTACCTGGAGTGGGACCTCGCTCCGCTGCTGCCCGACAACGCGCTGACCTACGTGCTCGAGCCGCAGGACATAGGCACGCACCCGACCAACATCGTCGCCATCGCCGACTTCGTGGATAGGCTCGGCCTGACAGGGCGAGCGGAGTACCCGATTCCCGAGGTGTTGGTCAGGAAGCCGGCGTGCATCGAGCAGGTCCTCGACGTCTACTTCCTGATCGACGACAGCAACTGCCTGTACGGCGCCATCCTCAACGACCTGAACTCGCTGCAGGCGATCCGGCTCGGCGTCGAGGAGGTGCTGGACGAGATGCAGCTCGGGCGCGACAGGGGAGCGGTCATCGCGTTCGGTGACACGGCGGTGCTGGTGCAGCCGCTCACCACCGACCGGCAGGCCATTCTCGATGCCGTGATGCAGACTGCGATGCGCGACGAGTCGGCTCGGCTCGACCTCGCGTACGGCAAGGTCCGGAGCGAGCTGGCCGGGCCGATGTACCGGTCGCGGGCGCAGGTGGCCACCATCTTCGTCACGGACGGCCCCATGATGCCGTCCATCGAGATGGCCGAGCAGCAAGCCCGCCTGCTTCGCCAGATGGGCGTGCTCAACTACGGCATCGGGATCGGCGACCTGGCGCAGCACGGCTTGCTGCGGTCGGTGTGCGAGCCGGGCGGCTACCGGGAGATCGACTTCGGCGGTGACGTCATCACGCCATACGAGGAGCTGGGCCAGATCGTCGGAGCGATGGGGGGCATCTGCCTGCCCGAATCTAAGCTGACGCCGGGTATCCCTGACGCCACCTCGGAGCCGGCGCCGACAGACACCCCGGTGCGACCGATCGACAGGCTCTACCTGCCCCGGGGGTATGCCAACGACTAGCGGCCCGGCCGCCCCCTCACCAGCCTCGATGTGCGGCCCGGTTCTGCGCGGCTTCGCGCGCGCGCTGCGACTTGCGGCGTGGACGGTGCCGCTAATGCTGCTTGCGACGTCTACGTCCACATCTCGGGCGGCCGGCCGACTGGGCGAGCGGGGGGAATCAGCGCCGCTGCTTGCCGCGGCGTCCGAGACGTTCGCCTATCGCCTAGTGGACACGTGGCGCGACTCGACGTGGGCCCTGACCCCCGGCCGGTACGGCGAGGTCGGCGACATATCGTCCGCCCCGGACGGCACCATATACGTGCTCGACACGCGCCACGGCGCCGTGCACGTCGCCGGACCGGACGGCGCCGCGACCCGTGTCTTCGAGCTGCCCGAGCCGTCCGACTCCTTCGGCGACGGCGAGGGGCACCGCGCCAGGCGGCTCGACGTGGGCCCGGACGGGCTGCTGCACGTCCTGACGACCGCGCCGGCGGACCCGCTGGAGACGGCGACCGCGTCGTGGGTCGAGATCCTCGACGGCTACGGGCGACGGCGCAGCGGATTCGCCGTGGCGCGAGGCTACAACGACGTCGCCGCGTCCGCCGGGGGCACCGTGTATCTGTCGCGATCGCAGCCGCTGGTCGTGCCGACACCTGAGCCGCGGCAGCCGGCCGAAGTGCTCCCGGGTGGGATCGACGAGTTCGAGTACGACGGCCGCATGGTCTCGGTGATAGAGGACGAGTCGGTGTTCTACGCGATGGGCGTCGACGTGGCGGCCGACGGCACGGTGTACGTCGTCAACCGCGTTCCTAGCCCGTGGGACTACGAGCGGCCGGGGCCGCAGCCCACTCCGCGACCGGCGCTTGACGCGGCGCCCGACCAGATCGAGCACGGCGCAATCGAGGGCATCGTGGTGTTCGGGCCGGACCACGCCTACAGAGAGACCGTCGCGTTCACCACACCAGAGGACGTGTCGGTGGGCCGCGCCGGAGTGTTCGTCTCGCGCAACGTGGAGATCTTCGCCCTCGGCGCGGACGAGCCGCTATACGAGGGCCCGCCGGGGCAGCTGGTTGTCGGTTTCTACGACGGCCTCGTCCTGCACCTCGACGCGCCCGCCGACGGGCGCCTGCTCGGGGGGATGGCCCACTGCTTCTTCCAGGGGGTGCTGCGGATCGATGCACCGTGGGCGGTGCGGATCGAGCCGCGCTACGTCGGTGCGCTCGACGCGCCGCACCTCGAGGGCCCCGTACACCCGCTCCGCCTGGACGCCGGGGCGGACGTCTCCCTCCTCGGAGGGCGGTTCGCGATTGCAGGACAGCGACCCGAGCAGGCGTACCGCGTGGTCGAGTACTCACCGGAGCCGCAGTCGGTGCAGCGATGGGCGGCGGACGGCCGGTTGCGGTCGCAGCTGGGGCTGTGCGCGGGGAGCGTCTCGGTTTGGCGCCCCGACCGGTCGGACGCGGCCGTGGTGCTCGACGTGGCCTCGGACGGCGCCGATGTCTACACGGTCGACCCGCTGCTCGTGCGGCGCCGGCCCGACGACCTCCTGCCCGCCTGGTCGTTCTGGCCCGGCGCGCTGCTGGGCGCCGATGCGCGGGCGCACCTGCGCGCCGTGTCCGCGTCGGCGGGGCGAGTAGCCGTTCTCGATGCGGGGGGCGGCAGGGTGCACGTCCTGCGTGACGACGGCTCTCTTGAGGCGACGTGGCCGCTCGTGGCGTGGGACGCGGGCGGACCGGCGACACCGGAGTCTGGCGCCGCGGCGGCGATCGCTTCGCCGGCGGACATAGCGCTTGCGGGCAGTGCGCTCTATGTGGCCGACGGCGGCGCCGCTCGAGTGGCGCGCTATTCGCTCGCCGGAGAGCTGGAGGACGTGTGGTCCACGTCGGTGTCGCCGTACCGCATGGCCGCCGACGACTCGGGGGACGTGTACGTGCTGGGGCGTGGCGGCTGGGCCCAGCGCCTGACGCCGAGCGGCGCGGCTCGCGCGAGCTGGAGCATGCCACGGCTGGAGCCGGACCCGGTGGACATAGCGGTGGGGGACGACGGACGTGTCTACGTGGCCTACGAGCGCCGCGTAATCGACCCTGACACCGGTCGGCGCACGTCCGAGATCGCGGAGGCGGGAGTCTGGGTCTTCGATTCGATGCCCAGCGGTGTGGGTGAGCCGGACGTGGCCGGACGCTGCCTCGCGGACGTCGACAAGTGGGCCGAGCCGGGGCTGGTGCGGCTCGGTGACGAGGTCGAGGTCACGCTGCAGGTGCGCGGCTGGTGCCCGGGCGCGTACGATCCGGTGCAGCTTGTGCTCCTGGTCGACACGTCGCGTTCCATGAACTGGCACGAAGCGCTCGACATGGCGAAGACAGTTGCACTGACGGTGATCGAGAGCCTCGACCCGGAGGCGGCGGAGATCGCCCTGATCACGTTCGACGACGAGGCGAGCCTGCATGTCCCGCTGACCCGCGACCACGCGTCGGTGGCGGCGAGCCTGGCGCGGCTGGAGGCGTACGGCGACTCGCACATGGCGGCCGGCATTGCGGCCGCGCACGCTGAGCTGACGGGCGAGCGGTCGGACCCCACCGCGCGGCGGCTGGTTCTCGTCATCAGCGACGGCGAGTACACCGACAAGGCGGCCGACGCGGCCGCGCCCGCGCGCGATGACGGCGTCGAGTTCCACGCGGTAGCCCTGCCACACGGCGGCATCTCGACCTACTTCTACGCTTTGCAACTGGTCACGGACAGCGAGGAGCGGGTGCTGGTGGCGCCCGACGACGAGGATGTGCGGCGACTGGCTCGCAGCCTGGTCCACTACGGCCCGACCGCGGGCGCGTTCGAGTCGCTCGCCATCGACGACGTCGTCCCCGCCAACATGCGCTACGTGCAAGGGTCGGCGGAGCCCGCGGCCAGCTACGACGGGACCACGCTCGGATGGCGCGTCGGCGCGGTTTCGGCCACCGACACCGTCGAGCTGCGGTACCGACTCGAGCCTCTGGAGACGGGCGAATGGCCGACGAACGTCACGGCCATGGCCAGCTACGAGGACGCGCTCGGCGAGCTCGGTCGGCGTGCGTTCCCGGTGCCGAGCGTAAGGGTGTGGGACTCCTCGACGCTTGGCAACCACGTCTACCTGCCGCTGGCGGCCGCCCGGTCGTGCTTCAGGTCGGGCACCGCCATAGACGCCGTGATCGTCCTCGACACATCGCGCAGCATGGACGATCCGGCGGGCGGCGGGCGCACGAAGCTGGAGGCCGCTCGAGCGGCTGCGGAGCAGTTCGTGGGCTTGCTGCGCGAGCCGGGCGATCGCGTTGCCGTCGTCGCGTTCAACGACCGCGCCGAGGCGCTCTCGGCGCTCAGCGCCGATCACGGACAGGCGATCGACGCACTGGGACGACTCGTCACCGCACCGGGCACCCGCATTGACCGCGGGCTGGCGGCGGCGCGCACGGTGATCGCCGAGCAGGGCGCGGCGGGAGCACAGCCGGTGATCGTGGTGCTGACCGACGGCCTGCAGGGTGGGGATCCGGCCGCCGTGAGCGCGGAGGCCGTCGCGCTGCGGCGGTCGGGCGTGCTGGTGTTCGCCATCGGACTGGGTGCCGACGTCGACGACGACCTGCTTCGAGCGGTTGCGACGACGCCTGAGGACTACCTGCCTTCGCCCACGGCGGACGACCTGGAGCAGGCGTTTCGAAGGGTGATCGCCTCGCTCGCCTGCCGGGTGGAGTGAGGCAAGCCGCCGCGTTGCCCGCGCCCCAGGACCTTGACCGGTCGTCGGCCGCTTCCTATACTCACCAGGGCAACGGGCCGATTGGCCTCCCGATCAGGAGGCCACGGTCGAATAGCAGCGAAGGTCGTTGACGGGGACGAAGTAGTTCGGATGCCGGCAGCAGCGAGCCGAGGACGGTGCGAGCTCGGCGCGACGGGCACGAGCGAAAGCCCCCCCTGAGACCCCGGCGGAAACGTCGGCGACGCACGAGCGTGGAGGTGCGCCGCCCGTCGGACTAAGGCCGGACGGTTTGCCCCCCGGTAGCAGGGCGCGCCGCAGCCGCGGCAACGGAGTGGAGCCCGTCGGGCTTCAGTGACGGTGGTACCACGGGCATCGCGCTCGTCCTCACAAGGGCGGGCGCGTTTTTGAGTCCGCATGACGGCGCCGCCGCCGAGCTTCAGCGGAGACGAGGACCATGCACAGCAGAGCGATACGGCAGAGCTTCATCGACTTCTTCGCGGAGCGCGAGCATCGCGTCGTGCCCAGCGCGTCGCTAGTCCCCGACGACCCGACGCTGCTGTTCGTCAACGCCGGGATGGTCCAGTTCAAGGACACGTTCCTCGGCCTCGAGGAGCGGTCGTATTCGAGGGCCGCCTCGCACCAGAAGTGCATGCGGGTCTCCGGCAAGCACAACGACCTCGACAACGTCGGTCCGAGCCCGCGGCACCACACGTTCTTCGAGATGCTCGGCAACTTCTCGTTCGGGGACTACTTCAAGGACGAGGCGATTCGCTACGGCTGGACGTACATGACGGAGACCATGGGCTTCGACCCGGATCGGCTGGTGCTAACCGTGTACCGCGACGACGCCGACGCCCTGGCGGCATGGGTGGACGGCCTCGGGGTTCCGCCCGAGCGCGTGCTGCGCATGGGCGAGAAGACCAACTTCTGGATGATGGCCGACACCGGGCCGTGCGGACCGACTAGCGAGATCCACTACGACTTCGGTCCGGAGCACTGCACCTGCGGCCAGCCCGAGTGCTCCGTGGCGCTGGACAACGACTGCGGTCGCTGGCTGGAGGTCTGGAACCTCGTCTTCATGCAGTACGACCAAGCGCCTGACGGCTCGCGCACGCCATTGCCGCGAACCGGTGTCGACACCGGGATGGGCATGGAGCGGCTGACGGCCATCAAGCAAGGCATGTACAGCAACTACGAGACGGACCTGTTCGCGCCCCTGCTCGATCGCGTCCAGCAGCTGCGGGGGCACACCGACGCTCAGCGCCGCGAGCTCGAGACCGGCTACCGCGTCATCGCGGACCACTCCCGGGCGATGTCGTTCTTGATCGCCGACGGCGTCCTGCCGGGCAACGAGGGGCGCAACTACGTGCTGCGGCTCATCATGCGCCGCGCCATGCGCTTCGGGAAGATGATCGGCTTCGAGGACGCGTTCCTCGTGCCGGTGGTCGACACGGTGGTCGACACGATGGCGCCGGTGTACCCGGAGCTCGGAGAGAAGCGGGACTGGGTGCGCGAGGTTGTGGCCGAGGAGGAGGCGCGGTTCGAGCGCACCCTGTCGAGCGGTCTGGCCATCCTGGACGAGGTCATCGACCGTGCTCGGGAGGCCGGCGAGGAGCAGATCGGCGGCCGCCAGGTGTTCCGGCTGTACGACACCTACGGCTTCCCGCCCGACCTCACCCGCGTGGTGGCCGAGGAGCGCGGCCTGACGATCGACGCGCCCGGCTTCGAGGCGGCCATGGCCGAGCAGCGTGAGCGCGCCAGGCAGGGCGGCGGGTTCGCGGTGGGCGACGACGAGGAGCACTACCGCAAGCTGCGGCTGGCCGACACGGAGTTCCTCGGCTACGACAGCACGACGGCGGAGGGTCGCGTCGTCGCCGTCAGGGCGGTCGGCGCCGACGAGGGCCAGGGCCAGGCGGTCGAGGTCGTTCTCGATCGCACGCCGTTCTATGCCGAGGCGGGCGGTCAGGTCGGCGACATCGGCACCCTGCGGGGCGACGACGGCGCCGTTCGCGTCACCGGCACTACCAGCCCGGTGCCGGGCGTGATCGTGCACCACGGGGTCGTCGAGCACGGAGCGCTGGCCGAAGGCGACACGGTGACGGCGCAAGTGGACGCCGATCGGCGCGCCGACATCGCGCGCAACCACACTGCCACGCATCTGCTCCACCGTGCGCTGCAACAGGTGCTGGGCGAGCACGCCCAGCAGCGTGGGTCCCTTGTGGCTCCGGACCGGCTTCGCTTCGACTTCGCGCATCTCAAGGCCGTGACGCCGGACGAGCTGGAGCAGATCGAGCGGCGCGTCAACGAGATGGTGCGCGCCGACGCCGCCGTGTCCTGGGACAACATGCCGCTCGAGGACGCCCGGCGCGCCGGCGCCATGATGCTGTTCGGCGAGAAGTACGGCGACACGGTGCGCATGGTGACTGTCGACGACCTGAGCCGCGAGCTGTGCGGCGGCACGCACCTGAGGCGCACCGGAGAGATCGGGCTGTTCCTCGTGCGGTCGGAGTCGTCGGTGGGGGCCGGCCTGCGCCGCATCGAGGCCTTGACAGGTCGAGGCGCCGAGGAGCACGTCCGTGGCCACCTGTCCGAGCTGACGACGCTGGCCACCAGGCTTGGCGCGCAGGCGGTCGAGGACGTCCCGGCGCGAGTCGAGGACCTGATGGGGCGAGTTCGCGAGCTGGAGGGGGAGCTGAGCCGACGGCAAGCGGCCGCCGCCAGCTCGCGGGCGGGCTCCTTGGCGGACGCCGTCATCGATGTCGGTGGCGTGCCTGTCCTGGCGGCGCGGATCGACGCCCCCGACATCGACACGCTGCGGGGGCAGGTAGACGCGCTGCGCGACAAGCTGAGCAGCGTGGTGATGGTCCTTGGCGCGGTCGTGGACGACAAGCCGCGGCTCATTGCCGCGGTGACCGACGACCTGGTCGCGGCCGGCTTTCACGCCGGCGACCTGGTCAAGGTCGTGGCGCGTGACGTCGGTGGCGGCGGCGGCGGCCGGCCGAACATGGCCGAGGCAGGTGGCAAGGACCCGGGGCGTCTCGACGCCGCGCTGGCGGCGGTGCCCGATCACGTCCGGGCGCAGTCGGCGGCTGCGTCCGAGCCCGGCTAACGGGCGCCGCGCCGTGACCACCGCACCCGGCCGCCTGATGGGCCTCGACGTCGGCGACAGGCGCATAGGCGTCGCCGTGAGCGATCCGCTTGCGCTGTTCGCGCGGCCGCTGACGACCGTCGAGCGTGCGGACGACGCGGTCGCGATTCGCGCCATCGTCGAGCTCGCCGGAGAGCTCGGCGTCGTGCGCCTGATCGTGGGGCTCCCCCTGTTGCCGTCGGGCGATCGCGGCGAGCAGGCGCTGCGCACCGAGGCCTTCGTGCGGCAGCTTCGGGATGTCACGGACCTGCCTATAGAGCTGCACGACGAGTCTTACAGCACGCAGGACGCGTCGGCGCGACTGCGCGCGGCGGGCCATGGCGTCGACGGCCATCGCGGCCGCGTGGATGCCGCTGCCGCTGCGATCATCATCGAGGCGTGGCTGAGCGAGAACGGGCCGCCGCCGCTTCCGCCACTGGAGGATGACGAATGAGCTCGAGCGAGGATCGCCTGAGGGAGATCTCCGAGATGCGCCGCGCGGGATCGGACGGCGGGCGCCGCGGGGTGCTGCTGGTGCTGGCGGGCGCGCTGTTCGTGGCGGCGGTTGCGGCGGCCGGCTGGTTCTCCCTGGCCGGCCTGCCGGCGGCCAGGGAGGGCGCCGCGAGCTCGCTCGTCGACCGGGCCATGCGCTGGTACCTGGAGCGCGGCGCGATGGACCTGGAGCCAGTCGGGGTCGACGATACGCCGGTGGCCTTCGAGATCGGCGACGGGGAGTCGCTGCAGTCGGTGGCCGACCGGCTGCAGGCCCAGGGACTCGTGCGCGACGGCGAGTCGTTCCGCATGCTTGCGCGGGTGGAGGGGCTCGACACCGGCATCCAGGCCGGCATGCACATCTTGCGCGCGAGCATGACGGCCGAGGAGGTCCTGCGCGAGCTGCAGGTCGGCGCGGCCGACTCGGTGACCGTGACGCTCCTGGAGGGCTGGCGCATCGAGGAGATGGCCGACGCCATGGCGGCGGCCGGGGTCGCCGACCGCGACGAGGTGGTTGGGCTGGCGCGGGCCGGTGGCGCCGGCGCCGAGAGCGGCTCGATCGGACGCGCGAGCGCTCGGCCGCACGTCTCGGAACGGCCCGCGGGCGCGAGCCTGGAGGGCTACCTCTTTCCCGACACGTACCAGCTGGAGCCCGACGCCGGCGCCGAGGCGGTCATCTCACGTCTGCTCGACACCTTCGAGGCCCGGATCGCCGGCGAGCTGCCTGGCGTGGGCCCGGCATCGACCATGACCACGCACGAGATCGTGACCGTCGCCTCAATCGTGGAGCGCGAGGCGGCGGTCGACGACGAGCGCGGCATGATCGCCCGGGTGTTCCTCAACCGTCTCGAGACCCCGCCGTCATTCCTCAACGCCGACCCGACGGTGCAGTACGCGCTGGGGTTCCAGCCCGAGTCGGAGACGTGGTGGAAGCGCCCGTTGCTGGAGGCCGACCTGGGCGTGGACTCGCCATACAACACATACGTGAGCCCGGGCCTGCCACCCGGCCCCATCGCCAGCCCCGGCCTCGAGTCGCTGCGCGCGGTCCTCGATCCACCCGAGGGAGACTGGCAGTACTTCGTCGCCAACGACGTCGCGTGCGACGGCACGCACGTCTTCGCCGTCACGCTCGACGAGCACATTGCCAACATCGCCAACTACCAGACTGGCGACTGCGGGGGATAGCTCCGTCCGGCAGCCGAGGGCAGCAGCGTGTCGATGACGATGGACGGCTCCGCCGGGGGCGCGTCGCCGATCGTGAAGGCCTGCGCGAGACGGCTGCGGGCCGCTTCGGCCGCGTCGGGGTCGGCGGCGTGGACGAGTGCGATCTCCTCGCCGCGCGCCACGGACGAACCAGTCTTGGCGATCAGCTCGACCCCGGCTGCGGGATCGATGCGATCGTCCTTGCTCCGGCGGCCCGCCCCCAGGTCAACGCTGACCTGGCCCACGGCCAACGCGTCGAGCGCCGTCACGTAGCCAGCGCGCTCGGCGGTCACCGGGCGGACCACCGCGGCCGCGGGCAGCCGCGACGTGTCGTCCACCGTCTCGGGTGCTCCGCCCTGCGCCTCGATCATCGACGCCAGCTTGTCCTTCGCCCGTCCGGACAGCATGGCATCCTTCAAGGCCGGCCGCGCGGAGTCGACCGAGCTCGCCAGCCCGGCCGCCACGAGCATGAGCCCCGCCACGGCTAGGCTCACCTCCATCAGATCGGCTGGACCGCTGCCGCGCAACGCCGCGCACGCCTCGCGGACCTCCAAGCCGTTGCCCACCATGTGCCCGAGTGGCTGGTCCATCCGGGTGAGCACCGCGCCGGTCGGTCGTCCGGCGTCGGCGCCGAGGTCGACCATCAGCTCGGCGAGCGCCCGCGCCTCGGGCTCGCTCTGCGCGAAGGCCCCGGAGCCGACCTTGACGTCGAGCGCGATTGCCTCGGCGCCGGCGGCGATCTTCTTACACATGATCGACGACGCGATGAGCGGCTGGCTGGGAACAGTGCCCGTGACATCGCGCAGGGCGTAGAGTCGCTTGTCGGCGGGCGCCAGGTCGGCGGACTGGCCGGCGATCACCAGCCCGACGTCCGCCGCCTGGCGCATGAACCTCTCCGTTCCAAGGTCGACGGTCACGCCGGGGATGCTCTCGAGCTTGTCCAGCGTGCCGCCGGTGTGACCGAGACCGCGACCGCTCATCTTGGCGACCGTGACGCCGCAGGCCGCCGCCATCGGGCACGCGACGAGCGACGTCTTGTCGCCCACGCCGCCGGTGGAGTGCTTGTCGGCGGTCGTGCCGGGCAGGCCCGACAGGTCAAGCACGTCGCCCGAGTGGGCCATGGCCAGCGTGAAGTCGCCTGTCTCGTCGCGGGTCATGCCGCGCCACACCACGGCCATGAGCCACGACGACAGCTGGTAGTCGGGTATGGACTCGTCGACGACTCCGCGCAC
>JBJYWW010000111.1:0-6250 GCA_046259645.1 Anaerolineae bacterium | reverse complement strand
CGCTCCACGGCGCTGGATGCTCTTCGCGCCGCGATGGCCCACGAGTCCGAGTCCATGCGCCGGCACGTGCTTCTGAGCTTGCTCGAGGCCCCCGACGAAGACATGGTCAGGACGGGGCTCGAGCTGCTGGCGGAGAACAGGGAGCTTGCCGACGCGGCGGTCGTGGCAGCCCTGCGGGGCGCGCTCGACGGCCCGTCGGGCAACCGCGTGGGCGTCGCCGAGGCGCTTGCCGAGCTGTACAGGGATCGTGAGCCGGACGAGGCCGTGGCGGGCTACGAGGCCTTCCTGCGCCACGCCGACCCGGCCGTGCGGCGCGTCGGGATCCGGCGCCTCGCCACGGACGCGCGAGATCGCGCCATCCTGCGCGAGGGCTTGTACCAGACGCTGGTCGAGCATCTGCACGACCCGGAGCCCGAGCTGCGGGTGGAGGCGGCCCTGACGATCGTGGAGCTTCGGTTCTCGCGGTCCGCGGAGCTCGTGAGCCAACTCGCGTTCGATTGCCAGCCGGTCGCGCGCCACGGGCTGGCGTACGTCCTCCGCCACGCCGATGAGCCGGGTGTGGCGGAGAGTGCCGCCCGCACGGTGGCACACGTCGACACTCTGTGCGACATGGCGTCCGGCGGTCGCGGGGACGACCGACTGAAGTGGACGGCGGCTCTCGAGGCTGTGGCCGAGGACGAGTCTCCGCGTGTCCCGGAGCTCCTGGCGTCGCTGCTTGCGTCGGTGCCGGCCGACACCGACGACCCGTTCCTGCAGTTCGCGATCGAGGAGGTCGACGATCGGCTGCTCGAGCGCTACGGCGACGACACTATCGTGACCGTGTGCCGCCAGCTGCTCGGCCCGCCCGACCCGCAGCCGGAACACGCGGCGCGCCTCGCGTCGGCCGTGGCGGCCATGGATCCGGTGGCGCTCGACTTCCTCTGGACGCTGTACTCGGAGACCGACGGCCCGTCGTCGGAGGCGGCGCGACGCGCGCTCACGGCCGTCGCGGCGCGGCCCAAGTCGGGCGCCGTCGAGGCGGCGATCGCCGAGCTCATGAAGCGGGCAGTCGAGACGTCCGAGCGCGACGTGCTAAGGACGCTCCTGACCAGCGCCGGCTAGCCGAGCGGCGATCCGCGCGGCCACGGCGACGGGCGGAGCTCAACGATGCGCGCGCTCATCCAACGGGTGTCCGGCGCGTCGGTGCAGGTGGACGGCGAGACGGTCGGCGCCATCGGCCCGGGACTCGTGGTGCTCCTCGGCGTGCGGGACGGCGACACCGAGGCTGAAGCGAAGTGGCTGGCCAACAAGATCCTCGGCCTGCGGGTCTTCGAGGGCGCCGACGGGAAGTTCGACCAGTCGCTGGCCCACGTGGGCGGTGCGCTCCTGGTCATCAGCCAGTTCACCCTGTACGGCGACACCCGGAAGGGCCGGCGGCCCAGCTTCGGCGCCGCCGCGCGCCCGGAAGCGGCCGAGGATCTGTACGAGTGGTTCACAGAGTACGTGCGCGGCCGCGGCTTCGAGGTCGAGACCGGCGTGTTCGGCGCCATGATGGACGTCGCGCTCGTGAACACGGGCCCGGTGACGCTCATGCTGGAGCGCGAGGCTCGGTCGTAGGGTCAGCCGCATTCACGGCGCCGCGATCCCGCTAGCGGTCCGGGGGCGCTAGCGGCTCGTCACGGACCGGCGTTTGCCACCGGCACGTAGAGATATCTCAGCCGGTTGAGCTCGGTGATCGACGTCGAGAACACGCCGTCCGGCGTCACGTACACGTCCACCAAGGGCTGGAGCGCCTCCGGATCGACGTCGATGGGCGGCGCCTCGACGTAGAACAGCCCGGAGTCGTCGGACTCACCCCTCACGGTCAAGACCTCGCTGCCCTCCGGCGCGGTGCCGACGTAGTACCGCGTGCGAAGCGGCGTGTTGGGCACCGTGAGCCCCGTCACGGCGCCGGTCGCCGCGTCCACCACGCCCGCCACCGGCACGATGGCAACCGAGTGGAGGCCCCGCGCGTGCGCCAGCGTCACGGTGTCGCCCGTGCGCACCAAGGGCTGCCGGGCCTCAGGAACGTCGGTGCCGTTCCGTAGGTCAAGCCAGATCGATGCGTCGTCGCGAGCCACTCCTTCGACCGCGGTCACCAGCGCACCGCCCGGATCGCGCAGCTCGGCGCGCAGAGCCGCCCTAGGCTCGGCCAGTCCCCACACCACCGGGCCGGTGTTGGCGTGGGCGACCTCGAAGACGCCGAGCGCTCGTAGTCGGTGGCCCGACTCAATCGTCGCCGTCACCTTAGCCGCGAGCCCCGGCGCGAGGAGCTCCTGCTCGCTTCCCCGCAGCTCGTAGTCGTACGCGCCGCTGCCGAACACCGTCGCCGACGTGTCGACCGGACATGGATCGTCGTCCTCGCGCCGGAACCCGATGCGCACGGTCTCGCCGGGCGGTCCCTCGCCCGTGACCGACTTGCCGGGCAGGTCGATGTGCGCCGTGAGCGCGGACACTTGGAGCTCAGACGTCAAGCCAGCAGTTGGGCGCACCACGACGCGGTCGCCTGGCGCGACCGCGACATACTCGTCGAACGCGTCCCGCACGCTGGTGACGCATTCGCGCCGCCGGATCACGCAGGAGCCCCTGGCGATCGGTCGCTCCCGGCTCGGTCCGGTCACGTGGAACGTGACCTCTAGCCCTGGCCCGCCCGCGGCGCCGACGATGCTGCTGTTGGGGTCGACGGTGGCCTGCAAGACCGGGAAGGCGAACTCGAGGCGGTACCCGTTGGGTCCCTCGATGTGCAACCCGAGCTCGTCGCCGGGCGACATCGACGTGTCTGGCGGCAGGTCGACGATCCACAGCCCGTCGCCGTCGGCGGCGGCCTGCCACGACCCGCCGCCGAAATCCACGGTCACCGCGCTCCCGGCGGTCGCTCGGCCCGTCACGGCCGGCAGCGAGGTGTCGGCATAGGCGACGACCGGCGGCGACGCGAACTCGAAGGCCACCGGGCCGAGGTGCCCTGCCAGACGGTCGTCGGCCTCGAGGGCGATCGCATCGCCGTGCTCGTCGGGCACGAGCAAACGCGCGGTTCCGTCAGGGCCGAGGTTGCTCTTGACGCCGGGCCAGCCGGGCTCGGCGCCGGCCCGCACGAGCTGCAGCTCCACCGCCTCGCCGGCAGGTCCCTGGACGTCGACGCCGGCGTCGAACGGGTCGACCGTCACCAGTCGCGCGGTGCGGGACGTGAGCGAGCACCACTCAGCGCTGGCCGCCCTCACCGTCGCGATCGTGTCGTCTGAGACATCGTAGGTTCCAGCCAGGTCCAGCTCCCACTGCCCCGCGGCGTCCGCGACAGCGTGGTGGATCTCGGCGTGAAGGTCTATCAGAACGTCGTCGCCCGGCGGGGCCAGGCCGCGCAGCGCGTCGGACTCTGCGTCCAGATGAGCCTCGAGAGTCGGCACCTGGAGCGAGATCACCACACCCGACGTGAGCTCGAGGCGCACGGTGTTGCCCTGCAGGATCGGGGACGCGGTGCCGTCGGCGTCCCTAAGCCACAGGTGCGCGGCATCGGACCACGCTACTGCCCGCGCTCGACCCGCCTCGGTGCCGAGCTCGTCCACGACGGTCGCCGTGACCGTCTGCCCTGATCGCGCCGGTACCTCGAGCACGTTGTCGCCGATCCGCACTTGCACGTCGCGAACGAGCCACTCGGACTGGTATACCATGACGGACGCCGACCGGAGCACGGCGACGCCGCGCGAGCCCGGCACCAAGTCGAGCGTGTCCGACAAGTCGGCCACCCAGCGGCCGTCGGCGTCGGCTTCGGCCACGCCGGACCCCAAGCCGCCGCCGGGCGAAGTAGCGACTAACGTGAGCCGCGATCCGGCCGGGGCCGTGCCGGAGATCACGTCAGTCTCCGCGTCGGCGACGCTCGATAGCCGCGGCACCGTGGCTGGCTCGGACGGCACGCCGTCGACGACGGTCTGCAGCTCGTCGCCCGGCTCGACGAGCACCGGCGCCGGCCGGCCGGGACCGCGCCTGACGAACGAGAGCTCGGTGGTCCCGTCGCTGCCGCGCTCCGCCTCGGCGCGAGACTTCAGAACGCCAGTCGGGCCTGTCAGCACCGCGGCGACGCGCACTTCAGGCTGGTCGTCAGCGCCGGCTCCGTCCGCCGAGACATCGGCGAACATCTGGTAGCCCCCGACGACGACCGTTGCCTCTCCGATCGCTGCCTCAGTGGCATGTGGCGCCGTAGCGCCGGCGGAGCCGGGAGCGGACGCGGCGGCGCCGACGACCAGTGCTGCCAAGGCAAGCATCGCGACGGCTGCTGTTCGACGCATCTCAAGCACCTCCAGTCGGCGACCTGCTTCGCCATTGCCGGCGCCAACCGGGCCGCACGGCAAGTCCTGGCTCGCCAAAATCCACTATGGTATGATCCGGCGCATTCACCGCTCGGGAGCCGCAAATGCAGCTGGTCAAGCTGCTCATGACCTGGGACATACTACCGGGCCAGGAGCAGGCGTACATCGACTTCAACGCCAGAGAGTTCGTCCCGCGACTCATGAACCTGGGCCTGCAGCCGATGGACTCCTGGTACACGCTCTACGGCGACGCGCCCCAGGTCACGGTCGGCTGGGTAACGGACGAGCCCGACGTCATCCGCAAGGCCATCGCCTCCGACGAGTGGCGCGAGCTCCTGGAGGAGCTGGCCAAGTACGTCAGCGACTTCAAGTACAAGATAGTCCCAGTGACCGGTCCGTTTCAGATGTGAGCCGGCTCGCCGCGCCGCACACTTCTTGAGTACGGCTTAGCCAACGACCTAGCCTGGGCCTGGGCCTGCGTCTTAGCCTACGACCTAGCCTACGACTTCGAGCCGCCGTCGCTCTTCTTCCCAGACGTGCCTGACGACGCCTTGCTTTCGCCGCCGGTCTTGGCGGATGAGTCGCCGCCCGCGGACTCCCGCGACCTCGCGCCGCCGTCCGCCGCGGACTCGCTCGATTGCCCGCCGCTGTCCGCCCCGCTCGAGTCTCCGCCGGTGTCCGCCCCCGTGTCGGAGCTCAGCTGACGCCGCCCGCGCGAGCTGGTGTTGCTGCCGATCTGTCGCCTGCTATCCGTGATGTACCAGCCCGAGCCCTTGAAGATGATGCCGACCGGCGAGATGACGCGGCGCACCTCGGCTCCGCAGCGGGGGCACTCGGACAGCGGATCGTCGCTGAACGACTGGATGCGCTCGAAGCCGTATCCGCACGAGTCGCAGACGTATTCGTAGATCGGCATGACTAGTCCCCTCGCTCGAGAGCCGTCGGCGCTGAGCGCGCGCCCGGCGGCCGCGGGCCGGCCGAGGCGTGTCAACGAACGGCTATTATAGCAAGCCCGGCCCCCGGTCCGTTTGCAGCCCGGCTCCAGGTCCGATTGCAGCCCTGGTCCCGGCTCTGGTTGCAGCTCCGGCACCTGGTTCGTTGCGGCTAGTAGGCTCCCGTGCCGCGCAGGACGCTGGGAATGGTGCGCAGCAGAATCCGCAGGTCCAAGCCCAGCGACCAGCTCTCGGCGTAGAACAGGTCGAGCAGCACCATCTCGTCGAACGTCAGGTCCGATCGCCCGCTGACCTGCCACAACCCTGTCATGCCCGGCGCCACCTCGAGCCGACGGCGATGCCACTCCTTGTACTCCTCGACTTCGCTGGGCGTGGGCGGCCGCGGACCGACGAGGCTCATGTCGCCCAGCAGCACGTTCCAGAGCTGCGGCAGCTCGTCGAGGCTGATGCGGCGCATGGCGCGACCGACCCTCGTCAGGCGCGGGTCGTCGCGCATCTTGAACAGCGGCCCCGAGGCCTCGTTCAGCTCCGACAGCTCGGCGAGGGCTTCGTCGGCGTTGACGGCCATGGATCGGAACTTAAGGCAGGTGAACTGCCGTCCATCTCGCCCGACACGTCGCTGGCGGTAGTGCACCGGTCCCGGCGAGTCGAGCCGGATGGCGAGTGCCAGCAGGCCGACCAGCGGAGCCAGCAGCACGAGCCCCGTAGCGGCGACCAGCACGTCGAGCGCGCGCTTGAGCCGGTACTGCCAACCGACGATGCCCGGCGTCGACCTTCAGGTTCACGTAGCCGAGGCGGAAGGCCGGCGCGCCGGTCTCGAAGCCGGTGGCGTCCTTCTGGGTGTGGGTTCGACCCCGGACGAGGACCACCGACGCGAAGACGTTCGGGGCGTAGCGCTCGGTGATGGGGAGCTCGATGACGGGCGTGTCGCGATCGATCGTGACGACCCGGTGCTCGAGGACGCCCTCTCGCTCGAGC
>JBJYWW010000110.1:1764-6933 GCA_046259645.1 Anaerolineae bacterium | reverse complement strand
GCGGCCCGGCCTCATCGGGCTCTCAAACACTGGCTCGCCGGCCTCGCGCGGTTCACTCCGTTCGCGGCGGTCATCGTCGCGGCTCAGATGCGGCGCATCGATCCCCTGCTGATTGAGGCGGCGCGCGTGCACGGCGACGGCGGCCTGCGCTCCCTGGTGGCGGTGCGGTTGCCGCTCCTGCTGCCGGGCCTCGCGGCCGCGGCGTGCGTGACGGTCGCGCTCACCCTCGGCGAGCTGGGGGCGACGCTGCTGGTCACGGCGCCGGGTGACCAGACGCTGACGATGCGCATCTACAACTACCTACACTACGGTGCGTCCGACGCCGTGGCGGGGCTGTGCTTGGCGATGGCGGTGGCCGCCGTCGCGGCGACCGTCGTGGCGTTGATCGGACTGTCGGTCTTGCCGCGCCTGCGCATCGGCTCGCTGGTGACGGCGCGATGACCGACAAGGTGCCGCGCGCAGCAGACGTCGTGGTCGAGGCCGTGACGAAGGGCTTCGGTAGCGAGCCCGTCCTGCGACAGCTCGATTTGGAGATGGCGCCGGGCGAATCGGTGGCGATCCTGGGCCCGTCCGGGTCCGGCAAGACCACGCTGCTGCGGATCCTCGCCGGTCTCGAGACGCCCGACAGCGGGCGCGTGCTGCTGGGCGGGCGCGTGGTCTCCAAGCCGGGGTGGGCGCTTGCCCCGCACGAGCGGTCGATCGGCTTCGCCTTCCAGCGCCCGGCGCTGTGGCCGCACATGACGGTCGCGCAGAACATCGCGTTCGCGCTGGCCGGTGTGCCTCGCGGCGAGGCGAGCGCCAGGGTGGCGGAGCTGCAGGCCGAGCTCGAGCTCGACGGCCTCGACCAGCGCTATCCGGACGAGCTGTCAGGGGGGCAGGCGCGCCGGGTCTCCCTCGCACGCGCACTGGTGGCGGCGCCGCGGCGCGTGCTGCTGGACGAGCCGTTCGCGCACCTGGAGCCCGATCTGCGGCGGCGTCTGGCGGCGGCGGTGTTGGCACGGATCACCCAATCCGGCGCCGGCCTAGTGCACGTGACGCACGATGCCGGTGACGCCGAGGCGCTGTCCGAGCGCGCGCTGACGCTCCGCGACGGGCGGCTCGAGGAGCTCGTCGGCGGCTGACTGTCCGGCGTCAGCGGCTAGCAGCCTGTCACGCGCCGGCAAGCGCGGCTGGCGCTTCCGCCCACGCCCAACGTGCAGGCGATAGCGGCCGGCCCTGGCGCCCCGGGGCTGACTCAGTGGAGCACGCGGCTGACAGACCGGCGCACGACGCTGCCGCCCTGGCGCCGGGGGCCGGCGCCGGTATAATCCGGGCCCCGTAGCGCAACTCAGGCGCACCCTGCCAAGGTGCGCCTTTCCGGCGCAAACCGAAGGAGCACCCCCATGGCCGATGCACGCGTCGAGAACCTGGCTCGCATCCTCGTCCGCTACTCCACCAAGATCCAGCCCGGCGAGCGCGTCGCCATCAGGGGCACGCACCTCGCCGCGCCGCTGCTGCGCGAGGTGTACCGCGAGGTCCTGATGGCCGGCGGCTTCCCCTATCTGCTGGCTGACATCGGCGGGACGGCGAGCATCTTCTTCGACGAGGCCAACGAGGAGCAGCTGCAGCACGTCTCGTCCATCGAGGAGATGGTGCGCGGCGAGTTCGAGGCGTCGATCTTCGTGGCCAGCGCGGCCAACACGCGCGAGCTCAGCGGCGTTGATCCGGCGCGCCAGAGCATCCGCGCCAAGGCCCACGCCGGCCTGATGGCGACCACGATGCAGCGGAGCGCGGCCGGCGACTACAAGTGGTGCTCGACGCTGTACCCGACCGATGCGTACGCGCAGGACGCGGAGATGAGCCTCGCCGATTTCGAGGACTACGTCTACGGCACGACCTACGCCGACTCCGACGAACCGGTGGCCGAGTGGCGGGCCATACACGACATGCAGCAGCACCTCGTCGACTGGCTCGAGGGCAAGAAGCGCGTCGAGGTCAAGGGCCCGAACATCGACATGAGCCTGTCGATCGAGGGCCGCACGTTCATCAACTCGGACGGCACGCACAACATGCCGAGCGGCGAGATCTTCACCGGGCCCGTCGAGGACTCGGTCAACGGCTGGGTCCGCTTCACGTACCCGGCCGTGACGCACGGGCGCGAGGTCGACGGGATCGAGCTCGTCTTCGAGGGTGGGAAGGTCGTCACGGCCAAGGCGGAGAAGAACGAGGACTTCCTGCTCAGCCAGCTCGACACCGATCCGGGCGCGCGCTATCTGGGCGAGTGGGCGATCGGCACCAACAAGAAAATAGACCGGTTCATCAAGAACATCCTGTTCGACGAGAAGATCGGCGGGACGATCCACATGGCCGTCGGCGCCGGGTATCCCGAGACCGGCTCCGAGAACAAGAGCGCGATCCACTGGGACATGATCTGCGACATGCGTGACGGTGGCGTGATCACGGTGGACGGTGTTCGGTTCTACGACTCGGGCGAGTTCCTGGTCTGAGCCGGCCGGACGACCGGTCCGAGCCGGGACCGGCGCCTGACGCGGCGAGCGACCCGGCGCCTAACTCGGTGACCGACGCGGTCCCCGTGCCGGACACGGCGTCGGCCGCGACGCCCGGCCCGGCGCCCGACCCTGCACCTGACACGGCGAGCGACGTCGAGGCTGATGGCGCGCCTGACTCAGCTGTGGCCATCTACACCGACTACGACCCGCTGGCCGAAGTCTACGCCGCGCACTGGGGCGGCACGCTGGCGGACGCCGCCGCGGCGGTGCTCGAGGAGCTGGTCCTCGGCTCGCTGGGGGCCGGCGCGGCCGTGCTCGACCTATGCTGCGGCACCGGCGACCTCGCGGGGCAGCTGTCGCGGCGCGGCTTCGACGTCACCGGCCTCGACGGCTCGAGCCGCATGCTCGAGCTGGCCGCCCAGCGGGCGCCCGGCGCACGGTTCGTGCAGGCCGATGCCAGGCGGTTCGAGCTGCCTCGGCAGTACGAAGCCGTCGTGTCGCTGTTCGACAGCCTGAACCACATCCTGGCGAGCGACGAGCTCGCGGCGGTGTTCGCGAACGTGCTCCGGGCGCTCGAGCCCGACGGGCGCTTCCTGTTCGACCTGAACTCCGAGGCAGCCTACTTGGAGCGCTGGGACGACGAGCTCGGGTTCGTGGAGGACGACCAGGCGGTGCTCGTGCGGATTCGCTACGACGCGGTGGAGCGGGTCGGGAGCTTCCACGCCACGACCTTCGCCGCCGATCCTGACGGAGAAGGCTGCTGGCGGCGGTTCGACGTCACGTTACGGCAGCGGCCGTACGAGGCGGGCGACGTGAGTGCCGCCCTGCTCGACGCCGGCTTCGTCGATGTGGCGGCCTTCGATGCCGAGGCTGATCTCGGGTTGGACGGGCACTCCGGGCGCGTGTTCTACGTGGCGCGCAAGCCGGGAAGGGGCTGAACGGCTCCTCGCCGTTCAGCGCCCTTCGCGGACTGCTCGTAGTCCGGCACCACCAGCCCGCCGTTCGTCGCTGTCGGCCGCCGCGTGCACCGCCACGCCGCCTCGCACTCGCCTCGCCGAGCGCCGTCAGCCGCTCCGCTTCAACCGGCCGGTGCGCTTGGCGTATCTCTCGCCCCAGCCGAACACGTGGACCCCAACGGGGATCAGAACGAGCCCCGCTGCCAGCAGACCGACCAACAGCGGCCATAGCTCCGTGAGCCCGGTGCCCTCCATCAGGGCGGACCGGATCCCCGCCAGCACGTAAGTTGCCGGGCTGATCTTCGAAAGGGTGTGCAGCGGCTCCGGCATCTCCGCCGGCGAGATGTATACGCCGGAGATCAGGACCATGCCCGCTTGAACCACGTGGGTCATCTGCGCCCCGCGCTCCGGGTACAGGAGCGGTAGGACTGCGCCCATGATCCCGATGCCGACGAGGCTCAGGCTCCCGACGGCCAGCACGGCGGCCGCGGCCGGGAAGTTGGCCCGGCTCATGTCCAGATCGAACACGAGCACGATCACCAGCAGGATAACCACCGTGTGCACCATGCCATATACCAGCGAGAACAGGGTCGTGCCGATCATGTGCGTGGAGCGGCGGACCGGCGCCATGAAGGTGTACTCGATGGTGCCCTCCCAGCGCTCCCAGCTGATCATCTCGCTCACGACCTCGAAGACCACCGCCAGGTAGTGCCACACCAACGCGCCGATGGCCAAGAACAGCACCAGCTTGTCGATGTTGGCCTGGGTCAGCGCGTCCTCTTGCACCGCCGAGTTCACCCCGCGAGCGATGAGCACCACGGCCAGCGAGTTGGCGATCGTGTAGGCGATCCACACGATCTCCCAGCCCCAGTAGCGCTTCACCAGGTTTATGTTGCGCTCGACGAACGCGTAGCTTGCGCGCAGCTCGCCTGCTGTCGTGGTCATGACTCGGCCTCCTCGTCGTTCTTCAGCTCTCGCCCGGTCAGCTCGAGGAACACGTCCTCGAGCGACGGCTCGCGGCCGTCGTCGGTCCGCACTTGGCCCTTGAGCCCGGTGGGCGTGTCGAGGGCCACGATCCGTCCCTTGTCGATGATGGCGATCCGGTCGCACATCACGTCGGCCTCGTACATGTCGTGGGTCGTGAGCAGCACCGTGGTGTCGTGCTCGCGCCTGATGTCGCGCACGAACGCCTGCACCGCGCGCTTCGAGTGCGGGTCCAGCCCGGTCGTGGGCTCGTCCAGCAGCAGCATCGACGGCGATGTTAGGAACGCCCTCGCGATAGCTACCTTCTGCTGCATCCCGCGCGACATGTCCTCCATCGGCTCCGACGCCGAGCGCTCCTCGAGGCCCAGGCGCTTCATGATCCGCATCGACTCCTCGCGCGCGTGCCTGGCGTCGACGCCGTACAGGCGAGCGGCGTACATCAGGTTCTCCATCGGGGTCAGCTTCTTGAAGAACGATGCCTCCACCGACACGCGGTTGATGAGCCGCTTGACCTGCGCGTCCTCACGGACCACGTCGTATCCGAACACGCATATCCGCCCGTCGTCGGGCAGCAGTAGGGTCGAGATCAGCCTTATCAGCGTGCTCTTGCCAGTGCCGTTGGGGCCCAGCAGCCCGAAGATCTCGCCGCGCTCGACCGTGATCGACACGTTGTCGACCGCCACCACGCGCTTGGCGTCCCCGTTGCCGAGCGCGCCGTTGGTCGCGCCGGCCCCGCCGGT
>JBJYWW010000110.1:0-1664 GCA_046259645.1 Anaerolineae bacterium | reverse complement strand
GAGCCCGGGCGACTTGACGAACACCTTCGTGACTCCCTGCACCTCGAGCGCTGGCGCATGATCGTCGGCGACAGCCGACGAGGAGCCCCGCGACCTTGCCGCGACGGTAACCTGACCGTTCACGTGCGCCTCCATTGGTTCGTTCAACTGCCCGATCATCGTCTCTGGTGCCTGCGTGTCGGTCTGACTCGTGACCGTCATCTTCCTACTCCTCTGCCGCTCGAGTTGGCAGGTCTGCCTTGCTCGTCCGCGTCTGCCTCACTGCAACACTGCAACACAGAAAGGGCGTGCGCCCGGGCCTCCTGACCCACGGCGCACGCCCTCTTGCAGATCTGCGGGTTGGCGCGCTCGCCTTAATAGCGAAAGCCGTGGGGCCTCCCGGCGCCCACGGCTGACTTGGCTTATGTTAAGTCGTCAGCACATAGGCGCACTGAGGCACGGAGCGCCGATGTCGCCCACCTGGCGGCGGCGAATCGGGCACATGCTGTTCATGAGCATCATGCGCATCAGATCCGTCCCTCGTGAAGTCCTACGGCTACAGACCGAGGCAGTATAACGAAACCACCGCCCCGCTGTCAAGTGCCGGGGTCGCGGCGGCGTGGTGTTCAGCGTCCGGAGCGGGACCGGCAGCAGGCGCTTCGATCGCCACGCCCGGCCTGTGCCACCATCGTCTTGACGGCGCAACCCGCCTGGGCGACAATCGCACCGGAGCGCCGGGCTACCGGGTTGCCGGGCGAGGCGCGACGCGCGGCGCTCGGCGAGGGCGCCTCGCCCGGTCGCACTAGCTGCCGTTGGAGGCACGATCGGAGGAGAGACGATGAGCACCGCTTCGACAACAGCTGGGCAGCGCGCTTGGCTGGCGGCCCTGGCCGCCATCCTGATGATCACCGGGGTGGCGGCATGCTCGACGCCCGAGGGCGAGGGCGCGACTAGCGCCGACGGCATCGAGATCGTCGACGCGTGGATGCGTCCCGGCGGCGCCGGCGCAAACACCGCTGCGTACATGGTGATCCGGTCCAGTGCGGACGGCGACGACCGGCTGGTCGCGGCGGGCACTGACATCGCCGAGATGGTGCAGATACACCAGACCGTGTGGGACGGCGAGGTGGCGAGCATGCAGCACCTGCCTGACGGCCTCGCGATCCCCTCCGGCGGAGAGGTCGCGCTCGAGCCGGGCGGGTATCACGTGATGATCATGGGCCTGAGCTCGGACCTGGCTGAGGGCGACGTCGTGCCGCTTACCCTCACGTTCGAAGGGGCGGGCGACATAGTGATCGACGTGCCGGTCAAGACCGCGGAGATGGGTTCGGGGATGAACGAAGAAGGCGACGGATAGGGGGCCTCCCGCTCGTGGGTCCGTTGAGCCTGCGCGCGCGCATCGTCGTGGCATGGGCGATCAGCAGCTCCGCGATCCTCGTGGCGCTGTTCGTCCTCGTGCCGTCGATGCACGGTGCCCCGATGGTCGCGGCGACGCTTGGGCTCGCCGCGGCCGGGGTGCTGCAGGTCTTCGTGATTGACAGGCTCGTGCTGTCGAGCTTCGCCCATCTCGCGGACGCCGCCGGTCTCGCCGACGACGCTACGGCGCCTACTGCGCAGAGCGACGAGTCGGGCGGTGGGCGGGCTGCGACGCCGGACACCTCGCGAGCCGCCGGCGCGGTCGGTGC
>JBJYWW010000109.1:0-16184 GCA_046259645.1 Anaerolineae bacterium | reverse complement strand
GAGGCGGAGATGACGATGCCCAAGTCGGCCGCGAAGCTCTTGGTGAGGTGCGAGATGGACGGCGTCGGCATGGGGCCGACCAGGTAGACGTCGACCCCGACCGAGCACAGGCCCGAGGCCAGCGCGTACTCGAAGATGTAGCCCGATTTGCGGGTGTCCTTGCCGATGACCGCCACGACGCGGTCCTGGTTCGCCAACTCGGTCTTGAACACGTGCCCGACCGCCTGGCCCAAGCTGAGTGTCAGATCAGCCGTCATCGGGTAGGTGTTCGCCTTGCCCCTGACGCCGTCCGTGCCGAAGAGATCGCCCATTCGTGAGTCCCGTGATCGAGGAGCGCCCCGTTGCCGGGACAGAAGGAGCCGGCTCGACGGCCGGCCCGCAGGAGTCATCGTGCTGCGACGGGGATCATACCGGGGAGGCGGCGCTCGGGCAAAGACATTGCGGCGCGCCGCGACGCTCACTGGAGCACACAAGCCATGCGTCGCACCGCCAGCGAGCTTGGAGCCGCCTGCCGTCTGGCCACCCAGTCGATCTCTGATACCATTGCCGGCGATGTCAGGGCCCGTTGTGAGCGTCTGCTCGCTCCCACGGGCGCGTGCTCGGCTGCGCCGATGGCGCGGCGCTCATTGAGCGGGCGTTGCGCGCCCGGCGTCGGGCCGTGTCGAGAGTGGATGCAGAGGTGAGATGAAGCTGTCGAAGCGAGTCAGCGACGTTGGCGCGTCGATGACCCTGGCCATGAGCGCCAGGGCCAGTGAGATGCGCGCCAGTGGGGTCAACGTCATCAACCTGAGCGCGGGCGAGCCCGATTTCCCGACGCCGCCGGCGGTTTTGGCGGCGGCTCACGCGTTCTGCGACACAGGGCAGATCAAGTACACGGCCGCGGCCGGCACCCCGGAGCTGCGGGATGCCGTGGCCGCCTTGTACGCGGGGCGGCACTCCCTGGACTTGGGCCGCCGCAACGTGGTGATCAGCTGCGGCGCGAAGCACGCCCTTTACGTCGCGCTGCAGGCCTTGTGCAACGACGGCGACGAGGTGGTGTTCGCCAACCCGTACTGGGTGTCGTACCCGGAGATGGTGAAGCTGGCCTGCGCCGTGCCCGTGGACGTGCCCACGAGAGCGGACGCCGGCTTCCAGCTCGAGCCCGACGCGGTGGCCGACGCCATCACGGACCGCACGAAGGTCATCGTGCTGAACTCCCCCTCCAACCCCACCGGCGCGATCACCAGCGCCGAGCGCGTGGCCCGGATCGCCGAGATGGCCGCCGACCGCCACATTTGGCTGCTGTCGGACGAGATCTACGACCAGCTGTGCTACGACGACGCCTCGGCGTTGAGCCCGCTGTCGCTCGACCAGAGCGTGCGGGAGTGGACGATCGCGATAAACGGGGTGTCGAAGACCTACTCGATGACCGGCTGGCGAATCGGCTGGGCGGTCGGTCCCGAGGAGGTCATCGGCGCTATGGCGCGCATTCAGAGCCACGAGACATCGAACCCCAACACCGTGGGCCAAGTCGCGGCGCTGGCCGCGATCACCGGCGATCAGTCGGTCGTCGCTGAGCGGCGAGCCGTCTTCCAGCGGCGGCGAGAGCTGATGCTGGACGGCGTTCGCACGATCCCCGACCTCGAATGCCCCGAGCCGCAGGGCGCCTTCTATGTGTTCCCCAAGGCATCGCCGCTCTACGGGCGCGGCGGTGGGGGCGAGTCCATCGGCGGGTCGCTCGACCTGTCGATGCGAATACTGCGGGACGCCCACGTGGCCACGGTCCCCGGAGTGGCTTTCGGCAACGATGACCACATCCGTCTGTCGTACGCCACCTCCGAGGCCGACATCGAGGAGGGGCTGCGCCGCGTCAAGGAGCTGCTGGCGGAGCTGCGCTAGCGTCCGGCGGCGGGGACGCAGTGGCGCCCGGCAACGGCGAGGGTGTCGCTGTGGGTGACGCGGTCGGGCTCGGCGACGGCGTCGCGCTGGGGGGAGGCGACGGGCTCCACGTGGCCGGTACCGGCGGGCTCGGCGTCGGCGTGGACGTGATCGGCAACCAGGGTCCGGGGTCGGGGCTCGAACCTGAGACGGGCGACGCCGGCACCCGCACGAAGCGCGCGTCCTCGTCGACCGCCACCGTGACGACGCCGCCCTCCTCGCGCAGCTCCGCCACGTCGCAGCAGCGGCCGTCCATTAGCATCTCAGGCGGATAGCTGACGGCGGTGACGGTGGTTCCTGGCGCCACGGGCAGGACCAGCTCCGCGCCGCGCCCATCGCGACCCCACGCGATTACGTAGTCCGTGCCCGATCGCGGCCTCGTGAACCGGAATGCTATGACCTCCATGGTCGAGATGTTCCGCGTCTGGCCCGCCGTGGCGGCCATCGTGTCGGGCAGGATCCGCAGCGCCGGCTTCGGCGTGCGGTCGCTGCGCACCAGTCCCCGCTCGTAGTCGTCGACCCCGTCGAACAGCTCCTCGGGCAGGTCGATCCAACCGTACCAGTAGACGCGCTCCATCTCGGGCTGGGCCACCATCTCCACCAGGTCCTTGGTCACGAAGTCGATCTGCCGCGCCTCCGTCTCGGGAATCTCGGGGTGCGTCAGCCGGTAGGTCTCGGTCAGCCACACCGGCTTGTCGTAGCCGTGGCTCCTCATGGTCGCGACCAACATGCGGTAGCGCTGGAGCCCGTCCGGCGGATCGTACTTGGCGTCCGGGAACCAGTGCAGCCCCAAGTAGTCCATCACCTCGCCGCCGCCGACCTCGAGGTAGCGGTCCAGCATGTCGAGGCGGAAGCCCGGCGCGTGACCCAGGCTGCCGAACGACACCGGGACGGTCGGGTCGACGGCCTTGATCTCCTCGTAGGCCGCAGCGACGAAACGCCGGTACGGCTCCGGGCGATCGCCCCAGCACCCGCCCAACGGCACCGTCGGCTCGCCTCGGCCCCAGCCCACGGGCCGCTGCCAGTCGTGCGGCAGCACCTCGGTCCGCCCGTCGGGCTCGTTGCCGATCTCCCAGCCCGACACGTGGTCCTTGTAGCGGAGCGCGGCCTCGCGGATGAACTCGCGCCACTCCGGCTCTGCGCCCATGCGCAGGTCGTAGCCGCACTGGTACACGGTCGCCCATCGCGGATAGGCCACCACCGTCACCAGCACGTCGAAGCCCTGCTCGGCGAACTGCCCCAGCTGGCGATCGGGGACGGACCAGTCGAAGTCCTCAGGCGTCGTGTTCTCCGGCTCTACGTCGTCCCAGCGCAGGTTGGTGCGGATGCTGGTCATCCCGACCTCCCGCACGCGAGGCAGCTCCAGCTCGACGTCCAGGTCGTGCCACTCGGGATAGGCTTCAAGCATGAACTGGGTGCCCCACACGAGGCGCCTCGGCGGGGTGAGCCCGGCGCGCCGCGCGGCGTACGGGAGCAGGACCGTGTGGGGCCGGGGCCCGATGTCCACGGACGGCGATCGGCCGGCGGCCGCAGGTCCGACCGCCAGCAAGACGGCGGCCGCGACAGCCACCACCACCTTCGCCGCGATGCCTGCCGTTGCCGCGGTGACCTCCCGCCACGCCCCGAGTCGTTCCACTGTCGCCTCCCTGGGAGCCCCTGGCGGCGTGCACGGCCCTCGTGCCGCCGCATAAGAGAGACGCACCTGGCGCGCCGGCGATTGCAGGGGGGCGGACGGCTCCCGGTCCTGTAGCAGGCGGTCCGTCGCGCCTGTACAATTGCCCGCATGAACACGGAGATCAAGGGTTGGTGCGTCGGTGTGGTCGAGGCGGCGGTGCTCCTGGCCGTCACCTCAGTGCCCGTTTTCGTGAACTTCTACGGCTTCCGCGTCTTCGAGCTCGGCAAGGGATCGCTGGTGGTGTCCCTCGCCCTGCTGGTGGCACTGGCGGGGGCCATCGCGCTGATCGAGGATCGGCTCTCCAGCGTCCGAGTCGCGCTCAGGCAGCCGTTGGTCGTGGCGGCGATCCTGATGTGGCTCGCGACGCTGGTTGCCACGGCTTTCTCGGTCGCGCCGCGCATCAGCCTCCTGGGGTCCCAGGAGCGGGCCGAGGGGCTCGTTGCGCTGACCGCCGGTCTGCTCATGTTCGGAGGCGCGCTCGGTGCGTCGCGGGCCGATGACCGGCGCGGTCGCATCGTCGGCGCCCTGGTTGGCGGCAGCGTGCCGGTCGCCCTCTTCGCGCTGATCCAGGCCGCCGGTGTCGCGGCCCTCCCCGGGAAGATCGAGAGCACGAGCCGCGCGTTCAGCATGTTGTCGAACCCGATCTTCCTGGGCTCCTACCTGATGCTGCTCGTGCCTATCACGGTTTCCCAGACGGCTGCGGCCTGGCGAGAGAAGCGATCCGCGACCGGCATCGGGCTCGCCATCATTGCCCTGCTTCAGGTAGGCGGCATTGCCGTGTCCGCCAGCCGTGGCCCCGGGCTCGGCCTGGCGGCGGGCGTGGTCGTGCTGCTGCTGGCCTGGGCGGCCAGCCGGGGCCAACGCGGCGTGGCGGCGCTGGCGCTGGTGTTGGCCGTGGCGGGGGCGCTGTTCCTGGGCGTGCTCAACATGCCGGACAGCCCGCTGTCGCGCCTAGCCGACGTGCCGTGGCTAGGTCGCTACGCCGAGATCGGTGAGACCGGCGAAGGCTCGCAGGAGACGCGCCTCCTGGTGTGGGATGCGGTGGACCGGCTGGTGCGCGCGTCCGAGCCGCAGCGGCTGCTGGTCGGCAATGGCCCGGAGACGCTCAAGTACGTGCTGCTGCCTCACACGGGACCGAACGTCGGCGGCAAGGGCCAGTCGGACAGGCTCGTCGACCGGGCCCACAGCGTGCCGTTGGACGACCTCGTCACCACTGGGCTTCTCGGCGCCGCCGCCCGGCTGGCGGTGTTCGGCGCGTGGCTGTACTCCGCCGCGCTGGCGCTGGGGCTGCTGCCGACGCGTCGGCGCAGGCGAGCCCTCGCCGCCGCGCTGGCCGTTGGCGCTCTCGCGGGGGCGGCGACCCTGCTGGTGCCCTCGCTGGCGCGGTACGCCGGGGCTCTCGCGGCGCTCGGCCTGCTGGCCGGCTTGCTGGTGTTCCTGGTGCTGGCGGCGCTGGGCGGGCGACCTGACTCCGAGGCGGACAGCGAATCGGGCACCGACACGGCTCTCGCAGCCGGGCTCCTCGCTGCAGGCGCGGCAGCGGTAGCCGAGTCAGCTGTCGGAATCGAGACGATCGTGCCGCAGCTAGTGTTCTGGGTCCTCGCAGGGGTCGTGGCCGCCCTTGCGTTGCCCGGCGCGGGATTGGCGCGGCCCACCGTGGAGCACGCGCCCGCGCCGCGGCCCGCCTCCGCCACCGCCACCGAGTCGGGCACCGTCACCCTCTCGTGGTCCGGCGGCGGAGCCGCGCTCGGCCTGGCGTTCGGCGCCGCCATGGGGATCCTGCTGTACGACTTCCTGGCCTTCGGCGACGCCAAGCTGCCGGCGACGATTCCGACGCTGATCGTCCTACTCGTCGGTGCCTGGCTGGCCGGGCTCGTGGCGGCCGCCGCGGCGCGTGAGGCGCTAACTGGCGCCGGGTCGGTCGCGCTGGTGGGATTCGCCGCCTACGCCGCGACCCGGGCCCTCACCCTGGCGGCAACCGGCGACGCGGCGATGCTGTTTGCCGCGACCACGCTGTTCCTGGTGGTTGCCGCGCTCGTCGGCGGCTGGTGGGTGCGCGATCGTTACCTCACCGCCCCTATCGTCAGCGGCGTCGCCGCGATCGCCTACCCGCTGTTGGCGATCGTAGCCGTGGCCGCGCTGTTCACGCTGGCGGTGCGTCCGGTCGAGGCCGACATCTACTTCCAGTCGGCGCTCGTGAACTTCGAGGCCGCGCGGACGGTGGTCGACGAATCGCAGATCGAGTTCGCCCGGCAGCGCTACGCCGATGCCGAGACGCTCTTCGAGCGGGCGCACGCGTTGAACCCCAGCGAGGACACGTACTACCTCAAGCAGGCTGAGGAGTACGCCCTGCTCATGAGCTTGTCGCCCGATCTCGAGACGCAGCTGCACTGGTTCAACCGAGCCCAGGCCGAGATCGGCAAGGCGCGCGACCTGGACCCGGCGATGCCGTACCACTTGTTCAACCACGGCCACATGCAGCTCGTGTTCGCCCAGATGGTCCAGGACGAGGAGCAGCGCACCCGCCTCGCCGCCGACGCCGAGATCAACCTGCAGCAGGCGTTCGACGCGGTGCCCTACGACCCGCACGTCGCCAACGAGCTCGCGCTCGCCAAGCTGCTGCAGGGCGACAACGTCAGCGGGGTGGCGCTGCTCGAATACGTCCGCGACAACCTCGACGACGAGAACGCCCTGACGTGGCAGCTGCTTGCGCGCGCCTACGGCGCCGCGGGTGCGAGCGAGGAGGCCGAACAGGCCCTGCAGCGGGCGATGGAGCTCGGCGGCGGGTCGCCCGAGGACATGATCGCGCTCGGCGACGCCGCGCGGCAGGCCGATGACCTGCAGGCGGCCTCGGAGTGGTACGAGCGGGCGATCGCCAGCGGCGCCCAGAACTGGGCCGTGTATTTCAACTTGGGGTTGCTGTACCGCGACCTAGGACGGACGCAACAGGCGCTGGAGACGCTGAACGTCGCCATGCAGCTGGCGCCGTCGCAAGATGCCGCGCTGCAGATCCAAACGGCGGTTCAGGGCTTGCTTGAGAACTCGGCTGGCATCCCGTGAGGGAGCGGCAGGCGGCTAGGCTTCAGTCCGTCGCCGCCGCGCGCTCACGCCAGACAGCGAGTCGCTCGGCCCGGGCCAGCTCCTCGGGCGTCGGCCCGGAGGCGGCCTCGCCGGCGGTCGGTGCACCGGCGGTGGGCGTGGTCGTGCTCGCCTCGGTCGTGAGCTCGACGGCGTCGATCTGGTTGATGACCTCGCGCACGCCGGGCACGCCCGCCGCGAGCTCCCCGGCCCGATCGACCGCAGCCTGCGCGGCGTCCATGTCACGCACGAACACCATGCCCCCGATGTAGACCTGACCCAGGATGCTGGTGATCGTGATCAGGTCGGTCGAGGCGCCGACCTGCGGATCGACGGCGATCGCGATAGCGACAGCGCTCTGGACCTCGGTGTCGGTCGCAAGGTGGTTGACGACGCCGGTCACCCCGGCGACACCAGACGTGATGTGGCCGGCGATCTCGGCGATGGTGCGGGTCGGGACGATGCCGGTCAGCGTGACCGTGCCGTCCTCATCGGCTTCGACGCCTATCATGTCGCCGCCGATGCGGATCGGGTCGTAAGCCCACAGGGCCCCCTCCACGGCTACGGACAGGTCTCTGTCGAGGCGCTCGCTGGGGTGCTCCAGCTTCGGCTCGGGCTGAACTGCGATCGTCATGCTCCACCTCGCGACCGGGCTGCTGCCGGCCATGGCCAGCAGCGGCGAGTATACGCCGCGCCCGGCACGGGTCAAGCCGTGCCGGGCGCGGTCGTGTGTCGCGATGGCCAGCCGCGATCAGCGCGCTCGCGGCCGCCGCGGCGCCGGGCGCACGCCCAGCGCGCATGCCCCGTGCGCACGCCGGATCGGGGGCGTCAGCTGTCGTCGGCGACCGGCGTCAACAGCGGCCGACGCCGCTTGTCGCGCCCTGAGTCGCGCGCTTGAAGGTCCTCCAGCAGGTATCCGCGGATCGCGCGCAGGTCCGAGCGGAGCTGCCGCACCTCGGCCCGCAGATCCGCTACCTGCGTGCGGAGATCGAAGATGACCTCCACACCGGCCAGGTTCACACCGAGGTCGCCCGTCAGCAGCGCAATGGCGCGCAGCCGACGAACGTCTCGGCTCGAGAAAAGCCTGATCCCGCCGTCGGAGCGGGCGGGCTCGATGAGGCCAGCCCGCTCGTAGTGGCGGAGGGTCTGCGCGTGCACGCCGACCAGGTCGGCCGCGACGCTGATCACGTACACCGGCTCGTCGTCGTCCGTGTCCGACAGGAGCAGGCGGTCGAGCATCTCGCGCACGTCCTCGCGGTGGCTGCGCCGGGCGCGCGACCCGGAGTGCCGATCAGCCATCGCCCACCGGCCGATGCGCCGGTTGGCCGACGATGACCCTCGCCGGGCGCAGCAGGTCACCATCGAGCGTGTAGCCGTTGCGGTCCACGGCGACGACCTTCTCCTCGGTCGCGCCAGGCGCCGGCACGACACCGACCGCCTCGTGCAGCTCCGGGTCGAACGGCTGATCGAGCGCCGGGATCTGCTCCACGCCCTGGCCCGCGAGCGCCTTGCCCATGGCCCGGTACGTGCCCGTCACGCCCTCGGCGAGAGCCGCCGGATCCGAATCGGCGTGCTCCAGTGCCAGCTCCAGGTTGTCGGCGATCTCGAGGAACCTGAGCAACAGCTCCCGCTTCTCGCGCTGGACGGCCTCGTCGCGCAGCCGGCCGCTGCGCCGCCTCATGTTCTCCAGATCGGCCTCGGCGCGCAGGTACCGGTCCCAGTTCTCGTCAGCCTCGCGCCGGGCCTCGGCCAGCTCGGTCTCGAACGCCTCGCTGATAGCCTCGTCGATGCCCTCGTCGCCCGGCGTGCCCTCAGGCACCTCGTTCGACTCGCGCATTGGTCGGTCCGGCGGGACGCCGGCGGCGCGCGAGGCGCCGCCGGCATCAGCCGATGAGCTTCCGGGCGGCAGCCCGCCCGCGGCGCGGCCGTGATGCTGCTCCGCCGCGCTCACGACCGGACCTCCGCGACAGCGTGACGCAGGCGGCCAGGCGGCCTACGCCTCACGGAACTCGCCTTCCACCACGTCTTCGTCCACGTCGCCGGCGGATGCGCTGGGCTCCGGGCCGGGTGCGGCGCCGGGCGCGGCGCCAGCGGCGGCATACTGCGCCGTCGACAGCTCGTGCATGGACTGCTCGAGCTGGTCGAGCGCCCTCTGGATGCGCTCTGCGTCGTCCGCCTCGATCGCGTCGCGTACGTCCTTGATGCGACCCTCGACGGTGGCCTTCAGCGCGGCGTCGGCGCCCTCGGCGTCGCGCAGCGCCTTCTCGGCCTGGTAGGCCAAGGCGTCGGCGCGGTTCCGCAGCTCGACCTTCTGCCTCTGGGCGTCGTCGTCGGCGCGATGCTGCTCCGCGTCGCGAACGAGCTTGTCGACATCGTCCTTGGACAGGTTGGTGCTGGCGGTGATGCGGATCTGCTGCTCGCGTCCGGTGGCTTGGTCCTTGGCCTTGACGTTCATGATGCCGTTGGCGTCGATGTCGAACTCGACCTCGATCTGCGGCACGCCGCGCGGCGCCGGCGGGATGCCCTCCAGCCGGAACTTGCCGAGCGTCATGTTGTCCTTGGCCATCGGCCGCTCGCCCTGCAGGACGTGGATGTCGACCGCCGACTGGTTGTCCTCGGCCGTCGAGAAGATCTCCGACTTGCGCGTCGGGATCGTCGTGTTGCGCTCGATGAGCGTGGTCATCACGCCGCCGAGGGTCTCGACGCCGAGCGAGAGCGGCGTGACGTCGAGGAGCACCACGTCGCGAACCTCACCACCGAGGACGCCGGCCTGCAGCGCGGCGCCCACCGAGACCACCTCGTCGGGGTTGACGCTCCTGTTCGGGTCCTTGCCGATCTTCTTCTTGACCAGCGCCTGCACCATCGGCATGCGCGTCGCGCCGCCCACGAGCAGCACTTCGTCGATCTCGTCGGGCGAGACGCCGGCGTCCTTGATGGCCTGGTCGACGGGGCCCCTGATGCGCTCCACCAGGTCCTCGGTGAGCTGCTCGAAGGTGCTCCGCGACAGCTTCATCTGGAGGTGCTTCGGCCCGGACGCGTCGGCCGTGACGAACGGAAGGTTGATCTCGGTCTCGGGCAGCTCCGAGAGCTCGATCTTGGCCTTCTCCGCCGCCTCCTTCAGCCGCTGGAGCGCCTGCCGATCGACGCGCAGGTCGATGCCCTGGTCCTTGAGGAACTCCTCCGCGATCCAGTCGACGATCCGCTGGTCCCAGTCATCACCGCCGAGGAACGTGTCGCCGGAAGTGGACCGCACCTCGACGACACCGTCCCCGACGTCGAGGATCGAAACGTCGAACGTGCCGCCGCCGAGATCGAAGACCAGGATCGTCTCGTCCTCGCCCTTGTCCAGGCCGTAGGCCAGCGCCGCGGCCGTGGGCTCGTTGATGATGCGCTTGACGTCGAGGCCGGCGATCTTGCCGGCGTCCTTGGTCGCCTGACGCTGGCTGTCGTTGAAGTAGGCCGGGACGGTGATCACCGCCGAGTCGACCTCCTCGCCCAGGTACGCCTCGGCGTCGCGCTTGAGCTTCGCGAGGATCTGGGCGGAGATCTCTTGCGGCGTGTACTCCTTGCCCGTCTGGGGGATCTTCACGCGCGCGTCGTCGGAGGGGCCGCGCGTAATCTCGTACGGCACAAGCTCCTTGGCGCGGTTGGTCTCGTCGTCGTCGAATCGACGGCCCATCAGTCGCTTCACCGAGTACACGGTGTTCTCGGGGTTCACGACGGCTTGTCGCTTGGCGGACGCGCCCACGACGCGGTCCCCGTTCTTGGTGAAACCCACCACCGATGGGGTCGTGCGGCCACCTTCGGCATTGGCGATCACCGTCGGCTCGCCGCCCTCCATGGCCGCCACCACCGAGTTGGTGGTGCCTAGATCGATTCCTACAGTCTTTGCCATATGTGCCTCCTATTAGTTGCAAGCGGCGAATTATACTTCATTGAGTGGGCGCGTGTCAAGGTTCTTGAGCGTTGGCTTTCGGCATCGTTCGGGAGGCCGAGCGGCCCCGCCGTCCAGCCAGAGGCGGCCGAGGCGGGTCTTGGCCGGCGTGATGTCTCCGAAATCGGTCAGCCGAGCTCCTTGAGGAAGGTATTGCGCTCGCCGGGCAGGCCACTTATACTGGGCGCAACCTGAGGGTACGAGCCAAGCGTGCCTTGCGGTCGAGCCTTCGTCGCCCCCAGGCACACGAGGAGAGGCGAGCCCCACCGTGGCCAATCCAGCATTTGCACCGCTGCACGGTGCCAACGGCGTCGAGAGCGACGACACCATAAGCCTGTATCTCCGCGACATCAGCCGCATCCCGCTGCTGACGGCCGAGGAGGAGGTCGACCTCTCGCAGCGCATCGAGCGCGGATCGCTCGCCGCCGTCGAGCTGGCGGCCGCCAACGGCAAGCTGACCCCGTCGAACCGCAAGTCGCTGGAGCGGGAGGTCGACGACGGCAACGCGGCCCGCCAGCACCTCGTGCGCTCCAACTCGCGCCTGGTCATCGCCATGGCCAAGAAGTACACGAACCAGGGCGTGCCGTTCCTCGACCTGATCCAGGAGGGCAACCTCGGCCTGATGAAGGCGGCCGACAAGTTCGACTGGCGGCGAGGGCACAAGTTCAGCACCTATGCCACCTGGTGGGTGCGGCAGGCGATCACCCGCGCGTTGGCCGACCAGGGCCGCACGATCCGGCTTCCCGTGCACATGAGCGACAGGGTGCGCCGGCTGTACCAGACGAGCCGGCGCCTCGAGCAGGCGCTGGGCCGTGAGCCCACGCTCGAGGAGCTCGCGACCGAGATGCACCTCTCCGCGCAGCAGGTGCAGCGGGCGATCGAGATCACGCAGCGCCCTGCGTCGCTGGATCAGCCGGTGGGCGAGGACGGCGACTCCGAGCTCGGCGAGTTCGTCCAGGACGAGCGCATCGGCGACCCCTACGAGTCCATTAGGGCGGTCGCGCTGCACGACGACGTGGGCGACCTCCTGAGCAGCCTGTCTCAGCGCGAGGCGCGCGTGCTGGAGCTCCGGTACGGCCTGAACGACGGCCACGCCTACACGCTCAAGGAGGTCGGCGCCAAGTTCGGCCTGACCAGGGAGCGCATCCGCCAGATCGAGAACGAGGCGCTCGACCATCTGCGCGATCCGTCTCGATCGCGCCGCGTGGTCGACTACCTGCGCTGACCTCGGGCCGGCGACCGATCAGGTCTGTCGCGAGCCCTTCTAGGAGGGAGGAGGACAAGGAGCGGGCGGCGCGTGCCGCCCGCTCCTTGTCGGTGCGCCCGAGGGTGGTTGACGTTCCCGCCGGCGCCGAATAGAATTGCCGACGTTAGACTATGGACGAATCTTCCAGTACCGAGCGGGACGAACCCGCCTCTAGATCCTGCTCTGCACGCCAACGCGAGCGCCGCTCCGGCCCGCCGGCCGATAGGCGCTCTTTCTTTGCGCGTTCTTGTGACGCCGTGCAGCGGCGTCTGATGGCCCGGCGGTAGGCCCGTGACGCCCACGTTGCTCGCGTGGATCGCCGTTGCCGTCGGGCTGGTCCTGACGGTCATGGAGTCGGCCTCCGAGGGCGCGCTGAGCGCGGTCGGCGTGCTCACGAACGGCCGCGGGCAGCCTTCACCCGACGGGCGCGACGCCGCCAGATCGTGGGTCACGGTCTGGATCCTCGGCGTCCTAGGCCCGTTGGTCTACGGCATCGGTTCGGCTTACCTCGCGGTGGAGGCGAGCCGAAACTGGGGCACGACGACCGCCGTCTTCGCGTTCGCCGTTGCGCTGCTCGTCCTGCTTGCCGCGCGTCTCTTGCCGGTTGCGTGGGCGGTGCCACACGCGGAGACGGTCCTGCGATACGTCGGCCGCCCGCTCGACATGGCGGCGCGGCTCTTCTGGCCGGTTCGCGCCCCGTTCCGCGCCCTGCGGCGCCTCGGGGCGGAGCGGATGGGCCTGTCGTTCCAGGGCACCCGCGACGATGCGTTCCGGGCGCTGGCGCACGTGGAAGAGGAGAACGGCGGCATCGAGGAGGACGAGCTCGAGATGATCACCGGGATCATGGAGCTCGGCGAGACCAAGGTGCGTGAGGTCATGGTGCCGCGAATGGACATCGTCGCGATCCCGAGCGCCGCGTCGCTCGACGACGCGCTGGACACGATCATCGCCGCCGGGCACTCCCGCATACCGGTGTACACGGACACCATCGACACGATCGAGGGCCTCCTGTATGCCAAGGACCTGCTGAAGGCCTTCCGGGCGCGCAACTTCGAGCCCGATATGGTGCAGCTGCTGCGCGACGCGTATTTCGTTCCGGAGTCGAAGCCCGTGGACGAGCTGCTGGAGGAGCTCCAGACCCGCAAGGTGCACATGGCCGTGGTAGTCGACGAGTACGGCGGCACCGCTGGAATCGTGACGATCGAGGACCTGCTCGAGGAGATCGTCGGCGAGATCCAGGACGAGTACGACCACGAGGAGCCGCGCATCGAGCGCGTGAGCGACGACGAGATCGTGTTCACGGCCGGCATGGACATCGACGACGTGAATCGGCTCATGGACATCAGCCTGCCGACGGACGAGGTAGACACCTTGGGCGGGCTCGTGTTCACCGGTCTCGGCAAGGTTCCGGAGCTCGGCGAGAGCGCCGTCTTCGACGACGCCGAGATCGAGGTCCTGGAGCTCGATGGGCGCCGAATCAACAGGGTGCGCGTCCTGCGCCGTGAGCCTGATCGCGAGGAGGAGCCGAGCGACGACGGTGAGGCTCTTTCGTCGGGGCGGACCGCTTGACCCCGTCGACGGGGACCTCCGCGACCGACCATCCCAACTCGCCGGTGCCCGTCGAAGGTCCCGACGTTCCTGCGCCTGGGCCCGAGGACCTCACGAGCTTGATCGACGCGGCACTTCGCGCGCGCCGCAACGCTTATGCGCCGTACTCACGCTATCGCGTTGGCGCGGCCGTCCTGGCCGCCCGGTCCGACGGCCGCACGCGCGTATACGAGGGGTGCAACGTCGAGAACGCGATGTACGGCGCCACGGTGTGCGCTGAGCGCGTGGCAGTCTGGACGGCGGTCGCCGACGGCGCGCGGGACGTCCGCGCGCTGGCGCTGGTCACGCCTGGCGGCGCGGCTCCGTGCGGCTTCTGTCGGCAGGTGCTGGCCGAGTTCGCCCCACCGCGCATGCCCGTGGTGATCGCTGCCGCGGACGACAGCGTCGAGCCGAAGGTGATGACGCTGGGTGAGCTTCTGCCCCAAGCGTGGGGAGCGGACGACCTGGCCGCGGCGAACGCGGCGCGTAGCTAGCTTCTGACAGATCCGGCCCGGGTCAAGGGGGCCAGCCGACACCTACAAGGGCACCGCCCACTGCTTGCCCGGAACCGGCGGCAGCGGGGACCATCGTGGCATCTGCTGGCGGCGCGGAGGCACGATCTGGCCGCTGGGAGGCGGCGCCTGCGCGCCGTCGTTGTCAGCCGCTCGCACCGGCTCCGGTGCGACCGCTGCTTCCTCCTCCTCCGCCGGAGCCGCTTCCTCAGCGCCATCACCCGCCGTGGGCGCCGTCGCCTCCGGTGCCGGCGCCTCGGCCGGCTGAGCCACCTGCTGCGCCTGCGCGGGCGAGCCGCCCGCCCGCAGGCACGCGTCGTCCCAGAACGAGTCGTTGTGCTTCACGCCCCAATGAGGATTGCCCCGGAAGTACACGGTGATGGTGCTCGACTGCGGCACCACGGACACGGACAGGGGAACGAACTGGTCCGTGGCCATCGATTCCTCCGACCAGACGACCGACGCGGGAGGAGGAGAGCCCATACCGGCGGGCACGGCGCCGGTCGGATCGATGCCGACCCAGATCCGGTACTCGCCCGGCTTCACCGGATCCGAGTAATAGGTCCGGTCGCTTCCGCTCCAGCCGTCGCCCTCCCCCGTGTAGACCATGCCGTATGCCGAGAATGTCACCGGCACTCCGGGGCGAACGCTGACTTGCTGGTAAACGCCGGCGTCGTGAGTCGCCCAGGTGGTGAACCACTTCTGGGAGTTCGCGCCGCTACGGACGCGAAACGGGTCGCCACCGATTGCGGTCTGCTCGACCTTGAACTCAGGCTCGCGATTCTCGGACTCGGAGCCGCGCACGAACCACGGCACCCAGCCGTCGGCCACGGCCGACGACAGGCTCGTACCAAGGTTATCGGTCTTGCGCGATCCGCCCTCGAAGCCGGGGTTGGTGAGCATGTTGCCCGGGCAGTCGGCCTGCTCGTTCGGGCTGGCGCTCGCCTCATGCGTCGAGGCTGCGCCAGCAACCAGGAACAGGGCCACACAGATGAGTATCGCCGTCGCTCGCATGTTCGTTCGCTCCTTTGCCGCGGCGCATTATAGATGCGGTCACGCACCGGCTGAAACGGGGCAACGGGTCCGTGTACGGATCACGAGTGGCAGCGCCCGGCGCGCGACGTCGCGACTGGCGCGCCCGGCGCGTGCGCGGAGCGGCGGCCGCTGTCCCAGGGCGCAGAGCCGTGCGAGGGCTAAGGCTGGCCGCGGCTCGGGTCGCCCGGGTTGCGCAGGCGCTTCGTGGCTGTCGGCGACGGGAGCAGCCACGACGCGGGAGGTCCGGGCGTGCTGACCTCCGGAGTCGGCGTTGGAGTCGACGAGGGGTGGAACCTCAGGGCCGGAGTCGCGACGACCTCGATGCTCTCGGTGGGGCTCGCAGTGGGCGAAGGAGCCGGCTCCCTGGTAGGTGGCCCGGTCGGATCGGTCTGCGCGGTCAGCGTCGGCGTGACATCGAGCTCCGCGGTGGCGTGGCCGCCCGGCCCCGTCTGAGGCGATGGGCTGCCGACCGGATCAGGGGCGTCCGTCGGAATCAGCGTGGCCACCGGGGACGGCGTCAGGACGACCGCAGTCGCGGTCCGCCCGGCGCAGCCCGACGTCAGTGGGAACGAGACCGAGTGGGTTCCCCCGCTCGCGATCTCGCGCTCCAAGCCGCCAGACGAAGGGCACGCTGCCCAGTCGCCCCCCAGGGCGGCGACTCGCGCCCTGACGGGCCACGCGCCGCACACCTCCGGCAACGCCACCCAAACCGACGGTCCGTCCGGGATCACTAGCCCCTCGTAGACCACGTCCGAGCCGCTGTCCAGCAGCTGGACGCGGAACGGCGCCAGCCGCACCCCGTTGGATGCGGCCAGCTCCGCGTCCGCGGCATCGTACTGGCCGTCGCAGCCACCGCAATCCAGTGGTCCGGTGCCGGCGACGTCCGCGAACGCGTGCAGTGAGAGCCTGGCGCACGGCGCCGGCGTCTGATCAACCGTCGCCGGCATCGGGCCGCCCGTCACGGGCGCGGAGCCTGCTGTCGCCTCGGCCGGTCCGGCCCCTCCCACTGAGCCGGGCGGAACGGCGGTAGCCACCCGCGCTGGGCCAGGAGGTGGTGCGGCCTCCGGTGCGCCGGCCGCGGGAAGGGCGCTAGACTCACTGATCGCAGGTCTCATGTCCTGTGTGGCGACGTCGGCGCCCGAGCCGCCACGCGGATAGGCAGGGGCACCGCCCCGTGCCGAGTCTCCGAGGTTGACCACC
>JBJYWW010000108.1:0-4150 GCA_046259645.1 Anaerolineae bacterium | reverse complement strand
CGTGTGGTTGCAGAACTCGGCGCAGTTCTCCTTGTCCTTGCCGAAGCCGTGTCCGGTCACGTACGACATCAGCTCGACCTTCTCCGCCCACTCCGGGACCTCGAACTCGATCGGGTAGAAGCGCGAGTTGTAGTCGTCCCAGAACGGACCGCCGGTCCAGCCGAGGTCGAAGGCGCGCTTGCCGGCGACGGCCTCGCCCTCGTCCGAGCGCGAGAGCCGCAGGCTGAGGTCGATCTGGTAGCGCTGCTGGGTGTAGAACTCGAAGCGGCGCGTGCCGCCATCGGAGAGGTACCCGAGCATCGGCGTGACGTCGGTCACCCAGCGACCGCCGCTCCAGTACGCCGTGATCCAGCGCCCGACCTCAATCCCGCAGCCATCCTGCTCACCTTCGTCGCAAAGGTACAGGTGGACCAGGTAGTCCCAGGCCGGGCAGTTGGCCTTGCGGTTGTCCTCACAGGCCAGCGACAGGTCGAGCTCCAGCTTGTCGAACGTCGCCATCGTGGCGGCGTCAGGCAGCTCGACGTCGGCTTGCGACCGCACGCCGGCCCAGTCCGGGTCCTCGCCCCACTCGCCCTCGAGCACGGGCACGACGGTCACCGTGCCGGCCGCCTCCTCGGCGGCTAGGCGGCTGTCGCGCTGGTGCTCGTAGCTCATGTGCTCCGCCTCGTAGGCGATCAACTGGAAGTTATCGACCGGCGTGGTCAGGTACTCGTTGAACGGGAACGGTATCGAGCCGAACTCGCGAACACGGCCCAGCTGGTTGACGCCCATGGCCTCGACCCCGAACGTCAAGCCGGTGAGCGTGGCGGTGACGGTGTTGCCGGCGTCCAGCTGCTCCACCATGCGCAGCCCCGGGTCACGGTCGATCATCGCGATCGGGATGTCGGGGCAGTTGTCCCCGCACTCCGCGCTCATCGTGCTCTTCCCGCGATCGGCGTCCGTGAACAGCAGCCCGGCCACCGCGCCGTGCTTCTCGGCGTTGGCCAGCTTCTCCGAGAAAGCGCACGTGCCGCGCTCGATTAGCGCGATCTTGTCCGTCGGGTCCTGCTCCGGCGTCTCGTCGCCGCACGCCAGGCCGCCGTACCAAGCGAGCGTCCGCGTTATCGGCCCGGTCTCCGACAGCGACTTGGCCCAGCCGTTGTCCGTCGTGCCGTACTCGTTCACCGTCACGGTGGCGCCGTCCTGACCGACCCACTCGGCATCGACCTGCGCCAGCCGCGCGCCCCACGCCATCAGGAAGTCGAAGGTCGGCTGGTCGAGAGTCAGCGGGTTGACCGGGACATAGTGCATGTGGTCTCGCCAGTGCTGCTGGTCGTCCTCGTCGATCAAGTTGCCGATGGCGTCGTCGACCTTGGACTTGATGCCAGCGATGTCAGCGTCGACCTCTTCCTGCGTGTCGCCGTACGACATGAACACGTAGTTGACGTCGTCGGGCGAGTAGCGGATGAGCCTCGACGCCGAAGCGGACCACACCGCAGTCGAGAACGACGACAGCTTGGCGAAGCCAAGCAGCACGTAGCTCTCGTCGTCGGGCTGGCCGCCGAACGAAACCTCGCCGTCGAGCGTCGGCAGCGTGATGCGCGGCGCTGCGTCTCCCGGGAGCATCACCTGCTGCTGAGTGCGCGACGGCGCGTCGCGGTCCGGACCGACGGCCGGCGAGACAGCCGCGACGAGTGACTCGGGCATCCACGCGGCCGTGGCGCTCGAGGCGAGGACGAAGACCACTGCGACCACCGCGACGGCGGTCAGCGGCAATAGGCTGCGACGCTTCATGACGGGCTCCTTGCAGGCGGTGCACGAGCCAGGCTCGTGCCGTGCGGGACGTGCTGCTACGGCGCGGCGCTTAACGCTCAGGCGCGAGTCCGCCGCGCGGCGGCATCAGCCGCACCGCGGCGCCACCGCCAGGCGCGGTGCCGAGCGGCGCAGCGGACGGTCCGTCCGGGTATATCATGGCGGCGCGGCCAAGGTCAAACGGCGCCGCGTGCTACCATTCCGGCTCCGCCGCGCCGCGAGGGCCGTACCCAGCCCAGCGCTCGCGCCGCGTCTCCCAGGAGCCGCAGATGCCGGACGGCAGACACTCAAGAACGCACAGCAGCACGCACCGCAACAAGCCCGACAGCACCTATCACATCGTGTCGCTTGGCTGCGCCAAGAACACCGTCGACTCCGATTCGATGGCGGAGCTCCTCGAGCGCGACGCCCTGTCCCACGTCTCGCAGCCTGAGGACGCCGAAGTGCTGATCGTCAACACGTGCGGCTTCATCGGCCCGGCGCGCGACGAGTCGGTGGCGGTGCTGCAGGAGCTGGCCCAGGGCAAGCGGCCCGACCAGCTGCTGATCGCCACCGGCTGCCTGACCCAGCGCTACGGCGAGCAGGTCGCCGAATGGGTACCGGGGCTCGACGGGATCCTCGGCACGCGCCGGTGGATGGACATCGTGCGCGTGGTCCGCAAGCTGCGCTCGGGCGATCACCCGGAGCCGCTGTACCACCTGCCCAACGCCGCGACCGTCGGGCGCGACGAGGACGGCGTGCCCCGCGTGAGCGTCTCCGGCGCCAGCGCCTACCTCAAGATCGCCGACGGCTGCCGCCGCCCCTGCGCCTTCTGCGCCATCCCGCTCATCAAGGGCACGGCTGTCAGCCGCCCTGCCGAGACGATCGTCGAGGAGGCCAGACTGCTGCGCGACCTGGGCGTGCGCGAGATCATCCTGATCGCCCAGGACACCACCGACTACGGGCACGATCTCGGGATGAAGGACGGCCTGGTCGAGCTGCTGGAGCGGCTGACCGCGGCCGTCCCCGACGTCGACTGGATTCGCGTGCTCTACGCATACCCGGGCTACGTCACCGATAGGCTGATCGACGTGATGGCGACTCGCGAGCAGATAGTGCCGTACCTCGACATGCCGCTGCAGCACGCCCATCCCGACACCCTGCGCCGCATGCGCCGCCCCGCCAACGTCGACTGGGTGCAAGGCACGCTGGAGAAGGTCAGGGCGGCGATGCCCGACGCGGCCCTGCGCACCACGTTCATCGTGGGCTACCCCGGCGAGACCGATGACGAGTTCGCACGGCTGCTGGACTTCGTCGCGGAGTCACGGTTCGACAGGGTCGGCGCGTTCACGTTCTCACCAGAGGTCGGCACGGCCAGCGAGCCGCTCGGCGATCCCGTGCCCGACGAGGTGAAGCAGGCCCGTTTCGACGAGCTGATGACGTTGCAGCAGGGCATCTCGCTGGGCCGGAACCAGGAGTTGGTGGGGCAGGTGCTCGACGTGCTCGTGGAGGGCAGTGGCGAGGGCGTGTCGATTGGCCGCACCTACCGCGACGCGCCCGAGATCGATGGGCTGGTGATCGTCGAGGACGAGCTGGCCGTGAACGACATGGCGCCGGTGCGCATCACCGGCGCCATGGCCTACGACTTGGCGGGTCGGGCGGAGTAGCACGGCCGAGCAGACCGCGCCGACGGGGCAGAGCGACCCGGCCGGGCGCAACGGCCAGCCCGGGAGCGGGTCTAACCCAGCGCGCTTGAGGCCTGCGCTTCTCTAGCCCAGCGCGCTTGAGGCCAGCGCCTCTCTAGCCCAGCGCGCTCCTCTGCCTGGCGAGTCGTTCGTCGCGCTCGCGCGCGAAACGCAACACGCCCTCGTAGATGGTGTCGGGGTCGAGCCCGGCCTCCGCGATGACGTCCGGCTCGGTGCCGCCGGTCCGCCAGCGGTCGTCGTGGTCGGCGTACAGCGAGTACTCCTCGGTCAGCGGTCCCAGGTTGGCGATCGGCGGGACGCGCTTGGTCATCGTGCTGACAACCATCGAGTCGTACCGCGCGCTGTCGGGCAGGACCCGCGCGCGGTAGTCATCGGGCTGCAACTCGAACAGCTCCGTGCTGATGACCGCGCCGATCCGCACGTTCACGCCCTCGGCCTCCAGCCGCGGCAGCGCCTTCAGCAGGTTCACCGTCGAGCTGGCCCCTTGCGCCCAGACGGTGCCCATCGGCGGCTCGCCCGAGTCGTAGTCCCGAATGAGGTAGATCCCCTTTGCCGCGGCCCTGAGGTCCGGGTCGGCGAAGCCGCCGCGGTCAGCCACCTGGAAGTCCGGGCGCGCCACATGGATGACGATGACGCCCGTCTCCTTGTTGCGCGCCGCGTGCGACGCCGCCGCG
>JBJYWW010000107.1:0-5365 GCA_046259645.1 Anaerolineae bacterium | reverse complement strand
CCGGCCTGGCGGGCGACCTACTCGTGGTTGCTCCTGGCCTCCACGCTGTGGTTCGCGACCGACGGCACCGAAGCGCTGATGTGGGCAGGTGTCATCCCCTACGTCGACTCGGGGACGCCGGCCGACCTCAAAACCCAGACGATTGACGACCAGATTCTGGATCTGCGCTGTTCCGCCCCTCAGAAAGTAAGGGAGGCCATCCTCGAGCTGCCCGGCGTACACGTACGCCGTCGTCGATCAGAGCCTCGGCGGCGTGCAGCTGCCGCAGCTGCTCGTCGACCCGAGCGACCGCTATGCGAGCCTGCCGGACTGGTTCGCCAGCACCGAGCGCGTGTTCGAGGGCGACTAGACCGCATTCCCATCGCAACGAGGGAGGCCGACCAGATGACCGCAACGCCGCCGAGCGACGACCGGGCCACGAAGCGCGTCTGGATGCGGATAGGGGTCGTCGTGGCGGTTACGCTGTCGGTGATCTACGTGGTCCGCCTCGCCGGGCAGGTGCTTGACACTCGCGGCGCCGCGCAGGCCGAGCAGACGCTGGCCACGGAGGTCTGGGACCTCGAGGTCGAGGTAGAGGCGCTCGAGACGGCGGCTGCTGACGCCGGGTCCGATCAGGCCGTCGAGCGTTGGGCGCGCGAGGAGAAGGACTGGGCTCGCGCCGGGGACGAGGTGTACGAACCGGTTCCGGCGAGCCAGCTCGGTGCCCCCACGGCCGAGCCGACCGCGGAGCAACCAGCGGACGACGATCTGCTGTCGCGCGTCAGGCGGTGGCTTTCGGGAGCCGAATAGCCGCCATCGCCACGGCGTCGCCGCTACGGCGCCGCGACTCCCGAGTCGGCCGTATCGTCCAATGCCGCGCTCGGCGCCCAGACGAATCTCTGCCACGCGGGCGCAGCGCTGAGCAGCACACCTTCCTCACCGCGATCGAGCAAACCCGAGCCGCTGCGGCGCCGGACGGTGACCGACCACTCGATCGCACTCGACGCTCCCAGCGCCGGCCGCAGCTCGCCGGGCACCCGCACCGCCGTGGCGTCCTTGACCCAGATGACGCGCGCTCCAGTGTCGCCGAGCCGGTCGTCGCCGATCACGGCGCCGGCGCTCGTGCCCGAGACAGGCCCCGCGGCGCTGATCGCGCCAGTCTCCGAGTTCGCCAGTTGAGCCGCGGCGGCATCGGCGTCGCGTATGGACACGACATAGAAGAGCCCGCTCGGCAGCACGCCAGCTGACGCCCACCGCAGCAGCACCGACTCGGCCGTCACCGTGATGGAAGCACCCGGCGCGAGCGCCGCCGGGGCAGGGTACCGGCCCTCGCCTGCAGGCTCGAACGGCACGGCCGACATCTCGCCGGCGGTGCCGCTCGCCTCCTCGAAGCCGGGCGCCCTGGTCGGTGCCGCCGCCGACGGCTCTGGAGTGGTGGTCACGATCTCGCCCTGGCGGACCACGAGCTCGTCACCAACGTACAGCGTGTCGTTCGCGCTGACCAGCCGCTCCGGGTTCAACGCCAGCAGCTCCTCGATCGACACGTCGTACAGGGCCGAGATCACCCCGATGGACTCCCCGCGACCCACGACGTGAATCTGCGGCTCGCCAACGACGATCGGCTGCCCTGTCGGCTGCGCGACCGCCTCAACGTCCTCCGGAGCTTCGGCGCCCTCGCCGGGCTCGCCGGCGGCCGCGCCCTCGTCGTCTTCATTGGCGGAGCTGGCGCCGCCGTCGGCGTCGGTCGCGGTCTCGTCGCCGGCCTCGTCGGTGGCGTCGGCCGCCCCCTCCTCCTCGGTATCGCCCGCCGCCGCGACCGCCTCCGCGTCGCCCTCAGACGGCAGCTGCACGCGTAGGGGGATGGTCAGTACTTGCCCGATCCACAGCGCGTCAGGTCGCTCGAGATCGCTGGCCGCGATGATCTCGTCGGCGGTGACGCTGTACTGCTGGGCGATGCCGAACAGGGTGTCTCCGCTCCGGACCTCGTGGGCCACCGACTCCGGCAGCGGCGTCACCGGCGGCGGAACCGTGTTCAGCACGCGAGTCGCGGTTGGCGACGGCGCCGCAGTGAATGTCGGAAGCGGCGTCGGCAGCTCGGACACCACCTCGACCTCGGCGACGCGCTCCTGATCGGTGGCGAGGCCGTGGCCCGACTGCCGCAACCACAACAGGGCCGCGGCGGCGAGGACCACGATCGACATAACCGCTAGCGTCTCGAGGGCCATCGTCGAGACGGTGTATCGCAGCCGTGCCCTGTCGCCACAGATCGGGCACTGCTTGCTGCCGGCGGGGCGCCGGGCGCCGCAGCTAGGGCAACGGTCGCCGTTGGCCTGACCGTCAACGGTCACGAAGCACCTCCGACTGCAGGTCGGCCAGCTGGCGCGTGCCGCTCTCGGCCAGCTCGAGCATCCGCGTCAGCTCGACGCCCGAGAACGGCTCACGCTCGGCGGTTCCCTGGATCTCCACGAAGCGGCCGTCTGCAGTCATCACCACGTTCAGATCGGTGCCCGCGCGGAGGTCCTCGCTGTAGTCGAGGTCGAGGAGGACCTCGTCGTCGACCACGCCGACGCTCACCGCCGCGATCTGGCGCACCATCGGGTCGCTCTCGAAGACCCCTTTGCCCACCAGTTCGCGGCACGCGAGCGCCAGCGCCAGCCATCCGCCGGTGACGGACGCCGTGCGCGTTCCGCCGTCGGCCTGCAGCACGTCACAGTCGACGTGGATCGTCCGCTCACCCACGGCAGTCAGATCGATCGCGACGCGCAGCGAGCGCCCGATGAGGCGCTCGATCTCCCGCGTGCGGCCACGTGCGCCGTTTCTCTCGCGCGGGCTGCGCTCAGATGTCGAGCCGGGCAGCAAGCCGTACGAAGCCGTGAGCCATCCCGAGCGGCGCCCCAGCAGCCACCGCGGGACCCGGTTCTCGAGGCTGATCGTGCAGAGCACCCACGTGTCGCCCTGCTTGGTCAGCACGCTGCCGGCCGGACCCTTGGTCCACGACGGGCAGAGCTCGACCGGCCTGAGCTCGTCGACTCGACGCCCGTCGCCGCGGCTAGCGGCCGCCTTCTGTTCTGCTGCGTCTGTAGGCACGGCCGCGAATTCTAGCCGATGCCGTCCTGGCGGCGCAACGGACCGCGGTCCCTAACCGGCCGTGTAGTCGCTGGCCGCGCGCACCAGCGCAGCCGTGACCGCCGGCTGGCGGAACGCTTCTTCGATCTCTGGACCGAGCCACGGCCAGCGCTCCTCGACCGATGCCCGACGATCGCGAATGGCGTCAAGGTCGGGCGACTGCGCCTCGAGCGCCAGCCGCAGCGCCGCCAGCTCCGAGACTATGGCGGTCCGCTCCGATTGCTCCAGCGCGAGTTGGCGTTGGGCCAGCACCTGCAATCCGGTGAAGAGGTCGTCGAGCGTAGCCTCGCGCCGCTCCGTAGAGGGGTCTGCGGCAGTGGCCGGCGCGCCGGGCTGCATGGCCTGGCCCATCATCTGGGCCAGCACGGTCCCGAGGCCGATGCCGGCCCCCAAGCCCAACCCGGCCGCCGCCGTCCCAGAGCCCTCGCCGCCCGGCGAGCCGCTCGACTCGAGCGCCCGCGCGGCCTTGAACTTCAGGTACGCGTCGACGTCACCGATCGCGCCCATGGCCGCCCGCTCGTCGATCGCCTTCTGCGTCTCGGCCGTGGTGGACACGTTCGTGAGGTACAGGTCGCGCAGCTCCAGGCCAAGCGCCTCGAAGTCGTCGCGCAGCCGCGCGGTCAGGCTGGCCGACAGCTCCTCGTAGTGGGAGGGGAGATCGAACAGCCCCACCCCGGACTCGCCTAGCAGGTCCGTCAGCCGCGAGACGACGATGCCCCGCAGATAGCCCAATATGTCGGACGTGGAGTAGAGCCCCTGGCCGCCGACGATCTGCGTAACGAACAGCCTGGGATCGGCGATCGCGGTGGCGAACGTGCCGAACGCCCGCAGTCGCACCACGCCCAAGTCGGGATCGCGAAGCGCGATCGGCTCCGGCGTGCCCCACTTGAGGTCGAGGAACGCCCGCCGGCTGACGAAGTACACCTCGGTCCTGAAGGGCGTCTTGCCGCCGAACGGGATCCCCAGGATGTCGGCAAGAATGGGGATGTTGTCGGTGCGCAGCGTGTAGCGGCCGGGACCGAACTCGTCGAGCGCCCGACCGCTGTCGTAGAAGACGGCCGACTGGTGCTCCCTGACGATCAGCTGCGAGCCGAGTCTGAACTCCGCCGACCCCCACTCCGGGACGCGATGCACCATCTCCGTGGTTCCGGGGTCCGCCCATTCGATGACTTCGAGGATTGCCATTCTCCCAACTCCTATGTCTCGTCTGTTGTGTCCTGAGCTTGGTGCCCCATGGCTTGAGCCCCACGACTAGCACTCTGTGTGTTATGTCTAGTGCGCTGTGTCGCGTGTGTTGTCCCCTCCGTCTTGTGTCCGGTGCTCTACGTCTTACGTCCGGTGTCGTGTGTCCCGTCAGCTGATCGGGGCGATCTCAGCCGTATCCTCACTAGCGCCACGCTGGCGACCCCGGTGCCGGTGCCGGTGCCGGCGCCCGGCCGCGGTTCAGCGCGTCCACCGGCATCAGGCTGGCTCCAGCTCGTCGGGGCCGACCGCCAGGCCGCGCATCGCCGACGTCTCCGCGCCCTCGCTCTCGATCCACAACCACACCCCGCTCGGCGCCTCGTATACCAGTCGCTCGGCGGTCCGCACGGTGCGCCCCGCACCGTCGGTGCGACGCACCGGACCGGCATCGCGCCGGGCGACTCGCAGCTCGTCGGTCTCCGCACCGACGAGTGCGCCCGCGGCGTCGGCGCCCGTCGGCGGGATCACCCGCTCCGCGTCGAACGCCACGGCCTCACCGCTAGCAGGCAGCCACAGCACAAGGCTGACTGCGGGCGCGGGACCGCCTGCCGCGGCAGCTTCGAGTTCGGCCGCCGAGTCGGAGAGGTCGAGCGTGATGTCGTCACCGGGCCAGCGCGCGCGTGCCAACACGTCGTACGCCTTGCCCTCGACGGACAACCGGTCGCCGGGCCGCAGCTCTCGCCAATCGTCGGCGGCCGGCGCTACCGGCGCCGTCGACGACGCAAGCAGCCGGTCGCGCTCCTCGTAGCGCCGGCGAACGCTGGCCAGCGCGTCGGCCACCGCCTGCCAGTCGCCCGCGAGCTCGCCTGAGAGCTCGCCGCTTGGGCCGGCTTGCGCGCGAGCGGCACCGGCCTGCGCGCTAGCGGCACCGGCCTGCGCGCTAGCGGCACCGGCCTGCGCGCGAGCGGCACCGGCCTGCGCGCGAGCGGCGTCGGCCTGCTCGCGCGCCGTATCAGCGAACTCCCGCGCCACCTCCAGCAAGCCGCGGTCGGCGAGCGCCAATGCGAGCACGGCCGGG
>JBJYWW010000106.1:0-12170 GCA_046259645.1 Anaerolineae bacterium | reverse complement strand
AGTTCATCGAAGCTCTGCCCAACGGCTACGACACCGAGGTCGGCGAGCGCGGCGTCAACCTGTCGGTCGGCCAGCGCCAGCTGTTGGCATTCGCACGGGCGCTGCTGGCCGATCCACGCATCCTCATCCTCGACGAGGCGACGTCCAGCGTCGACACCGAGACGGAGCTGGCAATCCAACACGGGATCGAGCAGCTGCTGGCGGATCGCTCGGCTATCGTGATCGCGCACCGGCTGAGCACGGTCGTCAACGCTGACCAGATCGCGGTCGTTGACGACGGCCAGATCGTGGAGCGCGGCACGCACGACGAGCTCATCGAGAACCGCGGGCCGTACTTCGACCTCTACACCATGCAGTGGGCATCGCTGAACGACGCCGCCGCCTGAGCGTCCCTTTCCGTCCCTCCCGCCCTTCTTCCCCGTTATGTCGAGCGCCGTCACAAGACCGGGCTCCCGCTCGTCTTACCGGCTGCTCATCCGGCTCTAATCGAGCCTGGTAAGAATGGCTGGTGGCACGCATCTCAACCGTTAGCCGGTCCCGTGGCGCGACAGCAGTGACGGACACCAGTGCCGCGCAAGACCGAACGCCCATCAGTTGACACGGACGCGGATCTATGTTACCATCGGGTGGTTATCGATAGCGCAGGAACGATGAGGATGCCCCGTCGCGGTGTGCACGCGGGCCTTTCTTTTTGCAGGGCGCTGTTGCAGGGGGTGTTGAACATGTGGAACACAATGAACGAGGAGATGCTTCACGCCTTCCTTGAGCGCGCGGAGGAGGCGGGCGTCCTGTCCACCTCCGATGTCGTAGAGCTTTGGCCCGAGGCTGCGGAGGAGCTCGATACCGCTATCGAGTTCCTGGAGTCCAAGGGCTTCGAGATTGACCTCGAGTCGGTGGATTCGGGTGAGGGCACGCCCACGCACGTGGTCGACTTCGAGGGCATCGACTCCGACGACTCCATCAGCCTCTACTTCCGCGAGGTCGGCACGATCGACCTGCTCGACGCGTCCGACGAGGTCGAGCTGGCCAAGCGCATCGAGGCCGGCCGCGAGGCGGACGAGAAGTTGGCCAAGTCGGGCGCGAAGCTGACGAAGCGCGAGCGCACCGATCTCGAGTGGCTGGCGGCTGACGGCGAGGCGGCCAAGCGCGAGCTGACGCAGGCCAACAGCCGCCTGGTGATCAGCATGGCCAAGCGCTACCTGGGCCAGGGCGTGCCGTTCCTGGACCTGATCCAGGAGGGCAACCTGGGCCTGATGCGGGCCGTCGAGAAGTTCGACTGGCGCCGTGGCAACAAGTTCTCGACGTACGCCACCTGGTGGATCCGCCAGTCGCTGACACGCGGCCTGGCCGACCAGGGTCGCACGATTCGAGTGCCGGTGCACATGAACGACCGGATTCGCAAGGTGTACGCGGTGGCCCACGCCCTCGAGACGGAGTTGGGCCGCCGGCCGACGGCCGAGGAGATCGCGTCCGAGCTCGACATGGATCTCGAGAAGGTCGAGCTGGCTCTGAAGGCCAGCCGCCGCAGCGTGAGCCTCGAGAAGCCGGTGGGCCACGAGGGAGAGAGCGAGCTCGGTCAGTTCATCGAGGACGAGACGAGCGAGGATCCGCTCGAGTCCGCCTCGCTGGACCTGCTGCGCGGCGACGTGGAGGACATCTTGCAGGGCCTCACGGCGCGCGAGCAGCGCGTGCTCGAGCTGCGCTACGGCCTCCGCGGCCATCGCGCATACACGCTGAAGGAAGTCGGTCGGATCTTCGGGCTCACGCGCGAGCGCGTGCGCCAGATCGAGAAGGAAGCGCTGCGCAAGCTGCGGCATCCGAGCCGGGCGCGGGCGCTGTCGTCCTACTTGAACTAGTCGCTCGAGCCGGCGCCCCTCGAGCGGGCGCCGCTTGAAACCGCATTGAACGATCGTTGAAGCCGTCGGCCGCGCCAGCGGCGGCGGCCGGTAGGGTGGAAGAAACGTAGACCGGGCGGGCCCCTTGAGGCCCGCCCGGTTCTGTTTGCGCCGTAGGAGCTGACGGCGAAGCGGTCGCGGGGCTGCCCCTCGAGGCGCTAGCGTCGGGCCGCCGGCTGAGGTGCTAGCATCGGGCCGCCGGCTGAGGCGCTAGCGTCGGACCGAAGGCAAGAAAGCCCTGGCCGGTGGCGCGTAGCGCAAGATCACCCCGCCGTCCCCTACGGCCCAGCCGTCGTCGGGAGACGCCATCGCCACGCCGTTAAGATTGCCGACCGTGCCGCTCTGAAGATACATAGAGGACGTCGGCCGAAGCCACGCGGCGCGGCCGGTCCAACCGACGGCCCAGACCTCCTCCCGCGACGCCGCGCTCAACGCCGTGAGGAAGAAGACCGTAGAGGGTCCCCTGGACCAGTCCCCTCCTGCCCACCACAGCACCGACCCGGTGTCACCCACGATCACCGCTACGTCCTGTGCCGTGAACGCCACATCGGCGAAGCCCTCCGTGGTATCGAACAACGGGCCACGTCGCCATGCGCCGTTGTACTCCAGGATCGTGCCCTCCAACCCGACGGCCAGGCCGTCTCCGTCCGGCGAGAAGGCGAGACCGGTCAGGCGCTGGTCGGTGACTCGAGCGGCTTCCGTCCAATCCTGCCCGTCCCATTCGAGCATCGCTCCGCGATTGCCGACCGCCCAGCCGCCGCCGGGGCTCGACATGTCCACCGCGAACAGCTCCTCGTCGACGACCGGTGCTTCTTGCGACCACGAGTCACCGTCCCAGCGGATCATCGTTCCCGCTGCGCCGACCGCCCAGGCGTCGACGCTAGTTGTCGCGGCAACCGCATTGAGTCGGTTGCCGATCGGGCTGCGAACCGGCAGCCAGCGGCGGCCGTCCCAGCGCCTTGTCGTGCCCGCCCGGCCGACCGCCCAGCCGTCGTCGGGCGCGACCAGCGCCACGTCGCCGAGGTCCGTGGTGTGCGGCGCCGGCGACCACCAAGCGGCACCGTCCCAGTGATAGGCCTTGTCGCCGTCGCCGGCCGTGATGCCGCTCGTGCTCGAAGCCATGGCCACCGCCCGGAACTCGATCCCGGAGGCGTTGGTGGTCCACGGCATCATCCGCCAGTCCCACTTCTGCCCATCCCATCTCAGGATCGTGTCCTCGCCGACGGCCCACGCCTCGTCGGCCGACAGCACCACCACGTCCGTCAGGTCGTTGGTCGCCAGCGACTGAATGGGCTCCCGCGCGCCGGCGTGCAGCCGGTGCGTCATACCGCCCTCGCCCACGATGAAGCCCATAACGTTGATGTCGACGTCCACGGCCAGCAAGTCACCCGGCCCGATGTCCAACGCGCGCCAGCGCCCGTCGTAGACCAGCAGCGTTCCCGCTTCGCCAACGGCGTACCCGTGCGAGAGCTCTACGAACGCCACGTCGTTGAGCCGCCGGTCAGTGGGGCTGTCCTGCTTCTTCCAACCATGCCCATCCCAGTGCAGGATGACGCCGCCGTCACCGACGGCCCAGGCGTCCGACGGCCACAGCGAGTCGACACCTCGAAGCGTCTCGCGGACCGGACTCACCGATTCGTTCCACGCCACGCCGTTCCAGTGCAGGATCGTGCCGCCTTCGCCGACAGCCCACCCGTGCTCCACGTGGCGGAACGCCACGTCGTGCAGCTCGGCGCCCGTCGGGCTGTCGACGGCCGTCCAGCGGGAACCGTCCCAATGCTGGATCGAGCCAGCCGGCCCGACCGCCCACACGTCATCGGCCGCCAGGGCGGCGAGCCCGTTTACCGGGTGCGTCAACTGGTTGGCATCGCCGTAATGCCGGTCCCAGCGATGCCCGGACCACTGGAGCATCACTCCGTCGGCGCCGGCGGCCCAGGCGCTGTCACGGTCGAGGGCATGGACGGCCGACAGCGATAGGGCCGTCGTCTCCTCGACAGCGGACCACTGCCCGCCATCCCACTCGAGGATGCCGCCCGTACCCACGGCCCAGCCGACGTCGGGCCCGGCCATCGAGATAGCGCGCAGCGGCCAAGGAACGGGGCAGCGCACCAGTTCCCAGCCGTCGCCGCTCCAGCGTGCGATCTGGCCGTACATGCCGACCATCCACGCCTCGCTTGGCGACACGGCCGCCACCGCGCCGGGCGACTCGATGATGGGCGGCTGCTGCCTAGACCACTCGCGGCCGTCGTAGCGCAGAACGACGTCGTCGCCGACGGCCCAACCGTCGTCGTGCGCGCTCATTGAGATGCTCGTCAGGTCCGGGCCGCGGCCCGGCGCGCTGACGAGCGCCCATCGGTGCCCGTCCCAGTGGGCGATGGTCTCCTCCGATCCCACGATCCAGACGTCCGTCGGCGAGACGACCGCCACATCCGCGAAGTGCGCGTCGGTGAACCTTGGCTCGCCCAGCCACGACCGGCCGTCCCAGCGCAGCAACTCGCCGCCGGCTCCGACCGCCCAGCCCAGGTCGCGCGCGGCCATTCCGACACCGTAGAGGTGGGCCTCGGTTGGGCACGGTACGTCGCGCCAGCTCTCCCCGTCCCAGTGCAGGATGGTGCCGTTCCGCCCGACGGCCCAGGCGTCACGACTCGTCTTGATGTCAACGTCCATGATCGTCTCGCGGCACGGGTTCGGGAGATCGTCGTTCGCCCAGCACTCCCAGCGGCCGGCCAGGGCGGGATCAGCCTCGGTCGCGGCCCAAGCAGTCCCTGCCGAGGAGCTTGGCTCGATCAGCGTCGCGAGTCCTGTCAGGGCGCAGGCAAGGACAGCCGCGAGTAGCCCTGCCCCTCGAGAGCGCGCCGCCAGCGGACCCCTCCACACGTCTCGCTCCTCCCTTCTCACCACTCGCACCTCCCCTCTCGCCGCGCTGCCAGTGTGCCGCATCCGCCCGTCACTCGATCAGACTCGGTCGGTGGCGCGCGAGTTAGACGCCTGCCGTCGAGTCGCCGGCCGCCAGCTCGCCGACGCCGTCGGCGGCAAGTGGAGGCAGCAAGAAGCCCGGCGGCCATACCGCGAGCCGCCGGGCCTCACTCAGGTCGCTTGTCGGGCTGGTGGCGCGAGCCGCCGGGCCGGATCTAGGTCGCTGACGGGGCTGCTGCTGCGAGCCTGCGCCAACGAGGCCGCGTGCCGCCTAGCGCTCAGCCCACGGCAGGAGCAGCAGCCACTCGTCGAGGGTTGGCGTCGGCGTCGGCACCACGCCCGGCGCCCAGTCCACCATGGTGCGGAAGAGCCGCGGCGGCGAACCATACTGGTAAGTGATAGCGCCGAGCATCTCGCCCTCGAGCTCGCCGACGTCCTGCGCGCACACCTGCATGGTCCACTCGTCACCGTCAGCCAGCTGCGCCGGCGCGTTCTGGAGCACCAGGTTGGAGCCGTACACGTTGGTCAGCTCAAGGTTGAACGTGCTCGTGCCGCTCGGGATGTAGGTCCCATGCACCCACAGCTCGTAATCGCCCGCCGGGAGCACCTGCGGCACCAGCAGGAGCTGGCTCGCTGGCATACCTACGCCGCCTGCCACCGCCTCGTCCGGGAAGACATAGTTGCCGTCGCCGTCCACGTCGTACATCAGGTACATGCGCAGCGCGTCGGACGGCTGGCCAAGCAGCCTGGCGTAGAAGAAGTCCAGGGTGCCCTCGACGGTGAACGAGTTCTTGTAGCTGGCCGTCGAGTAGTCCTCTTGGTCGTCCTGCGAGATCGGCGCGCCAGTCAGGACTAGCGGCTCCGTCAGTCCCGCCGCACTGATCTCCAGGTCGGCCATGTCGAGCTCCGCCGTCATCGCCACGTCGGCACAGCCCTCGCCCTCGACCACTACGCGCGGCGGGAACTGGCCGACCCGCTGCCCGACCACGTTGCGATTGCGCATGTAGCGCACGCGCGTGTCGTCGTCGGGGTCGCGGAGGAAGGTCAGGTCGAATCCGCCGGGCAACAGGAACGGTTGGGCGTCGGCGACGAACACGTCTAGGTAGGCATTCTGCAGCAACATCTCGTCGCCCAGGACGAGCGCGTCGCCGTCGACGTCGGTGAAGTCGAGCATCAACGTGTCGACGTCGAGCCTGACGTTGGCTGTGAACGGCCACATCGCCACGTCGAGCATGCTGTACGTGCCGACCAGGTCGACCCACTCCTCCGGGCCGGTGCCCAGGTCGTCCGTCGGGATCGGCTCCAGCCCGGCCACCTCGCGCACCGCGCACTGCGCCGCGCTGCTCAGCGAGCGGATCGTGTTGGCCAGGATCGACACCGCGAAGCCGCGCTCCGGGATCCAGAAGAGCTGCGACGAGAAGCCGGTGGTGTTGCCGCCGTGGTCGTACACGGTGACGAAGTACTCCGGATCGTCGACGTCCCGGTAGTCGGTGATGAAGATCCCGTAGCCATAGTCGGCCCACGGCCGCGTGCCGAGCGGCGCCTGACGCTCCTGCATCAGGAAGGCCGACTCTGGCTCCAGGATCGAGGTGCTGTCGATGCCCAGAATCATGGCCCACTTGACCATCTCCGTCGGCGTCGACCACGCGTACCCGGCCGGCGCGACGACGGGGTAGTACTCGTCGGTCGGCGTCAGCCGCGAGTCGCCGCTGTGGCCCGTCGCGTAGTTGGCATGCGAGATCACGTCGGTCGGCTTCAGCGTGGTCAGCGGCAGCCCGGCCGGCTCGTAGATCTGCTGCTCCATGTAGTCGGCATAGGGCATCTGGCTGATAGTCTCGACCACCGCGCCCGCCAGGCTGAAGTTGGGGTTCGAGTAGTTCCAGAACGATCCCGGCGCTGCGTATAGCGGGAACTGGTTCCAGGACGGGACCCAGTCGAGGAGCGAGATGTTGACATCGGAGATGTAGTAGTTGTCGGGGATGCCGCTGGTGTGCGACAGGAGGTGATGCAGCGTCACGTCGTCGGCCGACCACGGAGCCGCGAGACCGAAGTCGGGCAGGTAGGTGGCCAGGGGCGCATCGAGGTCGACCAGCTCCTGCTCCCGCAGCTGCATGACCGCTGCCGCGGTCATCATCTTCGTTGTCGAGCCGATGCGGAACAGCGTCTCGTCGTCGATTTCGCCGCCGTCCTCGAGGTGCTTGACGCCGTAGCCCTTGCGGTACGCGTACTCGTCGTCCTTGATGATGGCGATGGCCGCGCCGGGCGTATCGTCGGTCGTGTCCTGCGGATCGCCGATCATGTCGGCTTCCATGCAGGCGTCGATCGTCGCCCAGAGCTCGTCGTCCTCGCCCTGGTCGAGGCGGGACGGCGCCGCCGCGTCTGCCGCGGGCGCCGTGGCCGGACCTGTCGCGGCCCGGTCAGCAGCCACCGACTCCTTCACCGCCGCCAGCCAGGCATCGAACTCCTCCGGCGAGAGCTGATCGCCGCGCACGTCGGGCACGTCGCGGCTGATGTCAGCCAGGGAGTCGCCGAAGTGGGCCACGTCGGGCGCTGGACCAAGAGACGCTCCGGTGGCGCCGCCGGGTCCGGTTGGCATGGCTTCGGCGGCGCTTGGTCCGCCCAATGCCACGGTCAGGACCGCGGCGGCCAGCGCTAGTAGTAATGCGGATCGGGCGCTTAGCAAGTGCATCGTTTCTTCCTCCACGTGCTGGACGACCGGCACAAGCCGGCAACGCGCGAACGTCGATCAGTGCGGCGCACCAAGACCTACGGCGGGCTCACGCTCGGCCGATTCGGTCTGCGCAGCTCGGCCTAGAACACACAGCAAGACGCCGGCTCGACGCCATACGGGACAACCGCTGACGCACATGATGCACCGTACGCGGCGGCGCGCAACTAGTTGCGTGGGTCGCCCGGAGTCACGTCGAGTCGGACGTGCGCGCGGCACATCGGCTCGGCGCCTACGGGCAGGTGTCGAGCACTCCGGCGATCTGATCGTAGATCGCGGCCAGGTCCTCGCCGTCCGGCGCGTAGAAGTAGTCGTCGGGGTCCGAGGCGCACTGCCGCAGCAACTCGTGTAGCACGTCGTCGCTCGTCCCCAGGCCGATCGTGAACACTCGCGAGCCTGCCTCCCGGGCCGCGCGGGCGGCGCCAAGCACCGTGTCCTCCTGCGGACCGCCGCCGACCGGCGTCGGGACGCGGTTGGGCAGGCCGTCGGTCAGGACCACGAGCGCCGCCGTGACAGCCGAATCACGCGAGGTCGCGGCGAGCACGCGCGCGCCCTCCTCGAACGCGAGGTCGAGGCGCGTGCCCTCGGCGATCCCGCGCGGCAGCGACGCGAGCGCCGCCAACGCGTCGGTCTCGCTCTGCGTCAACCCGGTCGCGGTCCAGGCGGCGTTGTTGAAGCCCACCACCCCAACACGGTCACCCGCGCCGGGCTCCCCCGGCCGCAGGTCGAGCTGCCCTACGAACGACGCGGCCGCCGCGAGCGCAGCGGCGTGCTTGCTGCGGCCGCTGCTGGTCGGGCGAGACATCGACGTCGACATGTCCAGCACCAGCACGACGTCGGTGTGCAGCTCCGTCGGCACGCACCGCTCGAGTAGAGCGACCGGCAAGTACAGCGGTTGGGGCAACGGCGTCGGCGTGAGGCTGGCGGTCGCCGTCGGCGATGGCGTCGGCGACGGTGTGGCCGATGGTGAGCTGGTGGAGGTCGGTGATGGCGACGGCGAAGCGGTCACGGTCGGCGTGGTGGTCAGCGTCGCGGTCACGGTCGGGGACGCCGTGACAGTCGGTGTCTCGGTCGGAACGGTGCCTGGCGTGTAGTCGACGCACAGCGCGAAGTCGTTGTAGTCGAAGTCGGTCCAGTCTTCCCAGCAGCTCAGCGAGATGAGGTGATCGGCGGACCGCGTCAGATCGGACACGTCGAGCGGGCGCTCGCTGCCGTTCGTGACGCCGCACCGAAACCCGTTCTGGCTGGCGATCACGCGGGGACCGGAATCGCCCGGCTCGGATCTGCGCCCGGTCGTGTACCGAATCCGCTTGCTGAAGCCCTGGAACTGAACGTACAGCTCGATGTCGAGCACGTCGCCAGGCTCGACGTCGACGTCGGTGTCGATCTCGGCGTTTCGCCCGATGAGCTGGCCGAGATCGTGCCGCTCGTCCCACCCCGGACCGGTGTCGGCGCGGTCGATGTACATCGCGATCTGGTGGTTGGCGTCGGCCGACCCGCGCTTGACTCGGACGCGGATCTTGCCGCTCACCGGGCTGACGAGGTCCGGCGGCTCGTCGGCGGCAGCGACGCTGGGCGGGGCGGCCGGCCCGAACGCGATGGCGATGACCGTGATGGTGACGCCGGCGACAACCACGAGCGCTGCTACGGCAAGCGCGACCCTGGCACTCGCGCCACCACCCGCCGCAACGGAGAACCCGGCCTGGGCCGCCCACGCGTCCTTCGACATGCCGCGGAGTGTCGCGCACGCCGAGACGGGTGTCAAGGGGTGGTTGGGGTCGCCGCGGGCTCCAACTCTGCGAGATCCCCCTTCGCGCCGGTGCTTGTCAGGCGAGCGCGGCAGTGCTTTTCAGGCGCTCCCGCTAGCGACCAGGCGCGCTGCTGAGCGCCACGGGCAGGAAGCACTTGTTGGCGCCGGTCGGGTGGTTCGGCGTCGCCGTCGGCGCCGCGCCTTGTGGGTACCAGTCGACGAGCGTCCGGAAGAGCCGCGGCGGCGAGCTGTACTGGTAGACGATGGCGCCGAGCGCCGGCTCGTTCAAGTCGGGGTCGACGTCGTCGGCGCAGACTTGGAACGTCGCGGTCTCGCCTTCCGCGATGACGCTCGGCTCGTCCTGCAGGCTCAGCGCGTCACCGTAGACGGCGGTCACGTCCACATCGAAGGTGCTCGCGCCGCCTGGTACGGAGTAGCCGTGCACCCAAAGCTGGTAGTGCCCAGGCGGCATCGGCGCTTCGGCGTAGAGGAGCTGGAGCCCGGAGTCGCCAAGGCTCGACGTCACCAGCTCCTCCGGGTACTCGAAGTCGCCGTTCATGTCCTCGTCGTACACGAGGTACAGGCCGAGCTCGTCGCCGGCGCTCGGACGCAGCTCGGCGTAGAGCAAGGTCAGCTCGCTGGAGGCCCTGATGTCGGCCTTGTTGCTCGCCGTCGATGGATCGTCTGGGTCGTCCTGCCGGATCGGCACCTCGCGCATGTCGATGGGGATGTTGACACCGGAGGTCAGCACCTCCATGTCCACCATGTCGCGCCCAGCGGTGACGGACACGTCGGCACAAGACTCGCCTTCGATGGTCACCCTGTCCGGAACGTCGCCCACTCGCTCGCCGACCATGCGCCGGTTGCGCATGTAGCGAACCGCGGCGGCGTCGCGGTCCGGCACGGCAGCGTCATCGTCGTCACGTATGAAGGTCACGTCCATGGTGCCGCCGACCAGGAACGGCTCGGCGTCCGCGGTGAACGTGTCGAGGTAGGTGTTGTGCAGCGGGTGCTCGGCGCCAAGCGCCAGCACGTGCCCACCGACGTCCAGGTATCGGAGCCTCAGCTGACCGTCGTCGAGAGTGACCTTGGCCGTGAACGGCCATAGGGCCACGTCGAGCATGCTGTAGGTGCCGACCAGCTCCTGCCAGTCCTCAGGACCGGTCTCGAGGCCGGAAGCCGACAGCGGCTCCACGCCCGCAAGCTCGCGCAGCACGCATTGCCCCGCCCCGGATGGCGGCCGCGCGGTGTTGGCCAGGATGGACACGGCAACGCCCCGCTCGGGGACCCAGTACAGCAGCGACGAGAAGCCGGTCGTGCTGCCGCTGTGGTCGTAGACGATGACGCGCTCGCTCGGCTCGGCGATGTCGGCGTAGTCGGTGACGAACACTCCGTACCCGTAGTGCGCCCACGGCACCGTCGACAGGGCGATCTGGGGGCTCAGCATGTCGGCGGCGGCGTCGTGGGTGACGGCGGGCTGGTCTTCGCCGCCAGCGACAGAGGCCTTGTTCAGCTGCAGCGCGAAGAGGACCATGTCTGACGGCGTCGACCAGACGCCGCTCGCCGGCCCGGCCATCGGGAAGTCGCGGTCCCCCGGCTCGATGCGCATGGCGCCGTTGTGGCCCACCGCGTAGTCGCCGAGGGCGACGACCTCAATGGCGCTGGCCGTCGTCCGCGCCATCCCGGACGGCGCGAAAACGTGCTCGTGCATGTACTCGTCGTACGGCTGCTCGGCGACCGCCTCGACCACCGCGCCGGCGAGGCTGAAGTTCTGATTGGCGTAGTTCCAGAACGCGCCCGGCGACGCCATCAGTGGCTCACTGCTCAGCGACGAGACCCAGTCCTGGAGCGGCGTGAATACGTCCGACACCCGATAGGTCGCCGGAATCCCGCTGCTGTGAGTCAGCAAGTGGTGGACGTGCACGCAGTCCGCATCGCACGGCTCGGCGAGCGAGAAGACCTCCAGGTACTGCGAGATCGGCGTGTCCAAGTCGACGAGGCCCTGGTCGCGCAGCTGCAGGGCAGCGGCGGCAGTCAGCGTCTTGGTGGTGGACCCGATCCGGAACATCGTCTCGTCGCCGACCGTGTCGCCAGTGTCGAGGCTCTTGACGCCGTACGCGCGGGACCCTGAGGGCTCGTTCCCGACGGCAATCGCGATCGCGGCCCCGGGAACGCCCGCCATGCCGGCGCGCATGCACGCGTCGATCAACGGCCACGGGTCGTCGTCCTGGGCTACGGCGCCCTCACTGTTGGATGCGCCCGCGATCGACGCGGCCGGCGCTGTCGCAGCTCTCAGATCGTTGGTCGCGGCCGTTAGACCGTCGGTCGCAGCCGTCGCCGCCGTCGCGGCCGCTGCCGCCATCGCCGCCGTCTCAGCTGCCGGGTCGTTTCTCGCCGCCGTCAGACCGTCGGTCGGAGAGCCTGCCAGCCCGGCGGCTACAAGCACGAGCATCCCGAGTATTCGAACCGGCAAACGGTCTAGCTCTGGGGGCACGGGCAACATGGACATTCGCGGCGTCCTCCGCAGATCTCGCACCGGCCTGCTCGCGACGCCGGCCCGACGCTGAGCGGCAAGTCGGCTTGGTCCAACACGGAGCCAGAGTTTCGCGTGGCGGGCGCGCGGAGTCAAGACCGGCCGTTGACGCGCCGGCTCGCCGGAACCTACAATTGCCGTGCTCTGGGGGGTCGTCTAAGGGCAAGACAGCGGACTTTGAATCCGTTAATCCAGGTTCGAATCCTGGCCTCCCAGCCTTGATATGACGGGCTTTTCGGCCGTTCCCCAAAGCGCCCCAGCCGTTTCGCGAGCGATTTGGAGCCACGGAGGAGCCACCACAGCTCGCTCACGCAACGCCAGAGCAGCCGAGCCGATCAAGGAAGTCCC
>JBJYWW010000105.1:14857-17991 GCA_046259645.1 Anaerolineae bacterium | reverse complement strand
CGCACCAGCTCGTCCTGGCCGACGATCACCTCGCCGATGGCGCGCTCGATGGCCCTTGCCGTGCTCCGGAACTCGTCGGCGTCCATTCCCGGCGCCGATGGCGCCGTCGGCACTGCGGCTTGCCCTCGCTCTAGACTGTCGTTCACGTCGCCTCCTGACTCCTACCTGTCGCGCTCTCGCTCGTGCTTCGTGTTGGGCGCGGCGCCGCGGGGGAGCACCGCTCTCGCGCGCACGCCCCGCGCGAGTCGCCCGGCTGCGCCGCGCCACGACCGTCGCGGCAACACGCCGACCACGCGTGCGACCTCGAGCGGCCACAGCAAGGCCGCTAGGGCCAGCAGCAACGGCCACAGCGCGGTCTCCGACGCGGCGGCCGGCACGTCGGGAGGAGCCGATGCCGCAACGAGCAGACTGCCTCCACCGGCCTGAGCCACGGACTCCAATACCGAGGTCGCCGCACGGCCGGGCGCGAGCTCGGTCCCCGCGCCGATGGCCAGCGCCACCGGCGCCGACTCGATCGCCCCGTCCTGCCCCTCGACCACGACCGCCGCTGGGTACGCTCCCGCACCGGGCAGCGTGACCGAACCGGCGTATCGACCGGGCGCCGACTGCGGCAATGGTAGCACCCGCGACTCACCTGCCGCCGTCACCACCAACGTGGCGTCGGCGAAGTTGACCGGCACGCCAGCGGCGTCGAATGCCAGAGCCTCAACGCGGGCATCGAGACCATCCCATTCGACCGTGACCCCCGGCGAGCCGGTGTCTGGCGCCGGCGCCACGTAGCCGGCCACGCGGAGCCAGAGATCGTGGGCGGTGGCGTCCGCCACCCAGTCGCGGGCCCAGGCCTCCCCCACGTCGCTCGTCCACGCCGCCACGCGGCCAAGGCCGTAGCCCCACGTTGCCAGCAGCGGATCTCCGCCGGGCGCCTCCAACACCACGTCGGCGCCGTCACGCCTGTTCATGGCCAGGTACCCGCGGAGTCGCGGCAGCCGGGACACGTCGACGCCGGCGAGGGCGGCGTGGTCGTGGCCGTCGGCCAGCGACACACCGAAGTCACCGGTTTGCACCGTCCGCGCTCGAAGGATCTCGGACTCCTCCACCGTGAGCCGCGGCAGGTCGCCGGGATCCTCCGCCGAGTGGTAGCGGCCGCGGCCGAGGCTCGCCAGGCGGCGTAGCAGGTCGCGGTCGGAGTCGAAGCCGATGGCGATTGTCGACAGCGTGGTCCCGGCCGCCCGGGCCTCGCGGACCACGCGCTCGTAGTTCGCGTCGTCGGGGTTGAAGTCACGGCCGTCGCTCAGCAGCACGGCGTGACGCGTGGGCGTGTCGAGCCTGGCGAGGGCAGCCAGCCCGGTCTCGAGTGCCCGGAGGATGCGCGTGCCGCCGCCGGTCTCCAGGCGCGACAGGGCCGATTCGACGTCCGCCAGCTCGCGGCCCGGCCCGACCGTGGTCGGCTCGACGACCCACTGCGCTTCGTCATCGTAGGCGAGCACCGCGACGGTGTCGCCGGCGTGCAGCACCTCCGCCGACAGCGCCGCCGCCTCGCGTGCCAGATCTAGCTTCGAGATGCCAGTCGCGGCGTCGGTCGTGCCCATCGAGGCCGACCTGTCGATGACCAGCAGCAGCGCTACCGTGTCGCGATCGCCGCGCGGCGGCGCCTCGAGCCGCACGGGCGCCAGCGCCTCCAACGGGGTCGACTCCCAGCCCCCCAGCAGGTAGCTCTGACGGCCACCCGTCAGGACGAGCCCTCGGCCCAGGTCCGCGACATACGCCTCGATCGCCGCGAGCTGGTCGAGGCCGAGGTCGCGGGCCGACACGTCGACCAGCACGAGCACGTCCCATGGCCGCAGCTCGCTCAAGCGACCGGGCAACCCGTCGACGCTGGTCACTGCCACCGTGCCGCCCGCCTTCGCCAGCGCATCGGCAAGCGCCACCGCCGCCTCCGAGTCCCCGGCGACGAGCACGTCCGGCCCCGGCGCGACGTGGGTGGTCGCATAGCCCACGTCGTTGCGCTCCTCGATGTCGCCGGCCGCCACGACTTGGGCAGTGATGACGACCGGCCCCTCGCGAGCACCGACCGGAACGTCATCGACGACCGCGACGGCTCGACTCGGCTGGTCCAAGTCGAGCTCGTGCGTCGCCACCGTCGCCCCGTCGACGTCGATCCGCAGCGTGGCGGAGGTCGGCGCCGATGCGCGCACGTCCACCACCACCGGGACGTCGCTCCCGTACCGCCAAGCGACCGGCGCCGTCAGGTCGGTGACCGCCACGTCCCGGCCGCTGACTGACTCGAGCTGAACCACGTCGACGGTCACGCCGGCATCGGTCGCAATCGCGGCTGCCTCGACGGGACTGGCGCCGTCGTAGCGGCCGTCGCTGAGCAGCACCAGCCGACCGCCGTCGGGCAGGGCTCGCCGACCCAGGTCGAGCGCCTCGGCGATTGGCGAGCGCCGGTCATCTCCGAACTCGATCGCGGCAGTCTCACCGAGGCGCGCGCGCAGCGCCGCGAGCGCCGATTCGCGAGAGCCGTCGTCAACGCTGGCCGAGACGTCCACGAGCGCGAGCACATGGCTCGGCGAACCCCGCACGATGGCCGGCTGCGCTAACGCCAAAGCCGTCAGCCCGACGACCAGCGCCCTCAGCGCCGCACCGCGCACGCCGGCACCGGCGCGCAGCTCGAGCGCGCCAGCCGCGAAGGCGATCAACGCGGCGAGCCCGACGGCCACAGGCCATTCCAGTACCAGCGCACTGGATCCGATGCTCACGGCGCCGGACTCACCGACCGCGCGCTATCGCCGGCGACGCTCATGTCGTGGACCGTCGCGTTCCGGCGCCTGACGCGCGCCCGGACGCGCGCCATACCGACTCTGCGAGCGCCACCACGAGGGCGGCGACCAGCAGCCACGGCCAGAGCGGGCGCTCCGGGGTGTCGCCGACCCCTCCCGCCCGCCCGACGGCGCTGATCGGCGCGGCGGGGACGCGCAGGTCCGACTCCGCCGCGTCACCGGCGGTGACAGCGAATCGGATCTGGCGCGGCTCCGAGCCACGGGTCGATGTCGCGGAGTAGAGCCCCGTCCGGCTCGTGTTCTCGAACAGCCGCCTCACTCGACGCTCCGAGATTCCGGGGCCGTGGACCTCGT